>JAYVMG010000320.1:0-3481 GCA_043759095.1 Acidobacteriota bacterium
GAAGCGACGCGCCGCGGCAAGCTGCGGCCGAACTCGGTCGATTCGATCACCGGCGAGAATTCCGGCGACAACCTCGGTCCGGGGACGCCGATCATTCACTTCCATCAATGGGAGCGCGACGCGATCGAGGTCAAACTGATCCTGAAGGGCGGCGGCTGCGAAAACACGAACGCGCAGTACGCGCTGCCGATGGAACTGCCGCATCTCGGGCGCGCCGACCGCTCGCTCGACGGCGTGCGCAAGTGCATCCTGCACGCGGTCTGGAATGCGCAGGGCAAAGGGTGCGCGCCCGGCGCCGTCGGCGTCTGCGTCGGCGGCGACCGCACGTCGGGCTACACCCACGCCAAGGAGCAGCTGTTCCGCACGCTCGACGACATCAACCCCGATCCGCGGCTGGCGGAGATCGAGGCGTCCGTCATGTCGACGGTGAACGATCTCGACATCGGCACGATGGGATTTGGCGGCAAGGTGACGCTGATCGGCTGCAAGATCGGCGCGCTCAACCGGCTGCCGGCGAGTTTCTTCGTGTCCGTTGCGTACGACTGCTGGGCGTTCCGTCGTCTTGGCGTTGAGCTGAACGCCTCGACCGGCGCGATTGATTCCTGGCTGTATCGCGATCCGTCGCACCCGATTATCCCGATGCTGGATCAATCCGGCTTCCAGCGGACCGGCAAGGAAGTGGCGCTGCGCGCGCCGATCAGCGACGCGGACGTCCGCGCGCTCAAGGTCGGCGACGTTGTCATGATCTCCGGCCGCATGTTCACCGGCCGCGACGCCGTGCACTCACATCTGATGAAGCACCAGCCGCCGGTCGACCTGAACGGCTCCGTGCTGTATCACTGCGGCCCGGTCGTGGTGAAAGACCCGTCGGCGCCGAGCGGCTGGCGCGTGACCGCCGCCGGGCCGACGACGAGCATCCGGGAGGAGCCGTATCAAGGCGAGATCATCAAGCGCTACGGCGTGCGCGTCGTGATCGGCAAGGGCGGCATGGGCGCGAAGACGCTGGCGGCGCTGAAGGAACACGGCGCGGTCTACCTGAACGCGATCGGCGGCGCGGCGCAGTTCTACGCGCGGTCGATCAAGAAGGTGGACGGCGTCTCACTCCTCGAATTCGGCACGCCGGAAGCAATGTGGCACCTGGACGTTGAAGACTTCCCGGCGATCGTGACGATGGACGCGCACGGCAACAGCCTGCACAAGGACATCGAGCAGACCTCAGGCGCGCATCTCGAAACGATCGGCGTGTAGGAAAAAACCGCCGCGTTCTCCGCGGTTTTTTCCGATCGTCAGGCTTTCTTGCTGAACTCTTTGAGTGGTGGTCGTCCGTAGCCGTTTTCCATCGCCGCCACGTCGAGGTCGGTGGTTTCGATATCTGAAATCGACAGCAGCGGAAACGGCGACAGCTCGGGGACGTCGATCGTCTTCAGGTAGCCGCCGCAGGTTGCGCAGATCTCGATCCGCCGATCCTTGCGTTCCGGATCCGGTGCAGCGGTGACGAACGGCTCGCCGCTCTCCTCGCAGTAGATGCACGCGTAGGTCGTCAACTCCCACGCGCAGGAACAGAACGAGCAGCGCAGCGTGCGGTGTCCGCCGGCCACTTCACCGACCGCGGGCCACGAGCCGCAGGCGAGACAGTAGCCGTGATTCCACGTGTCGAGGGCCGTCTGCAGATCGCCGGCGGCGGGACTGCCGAACAGCATGCGCTGCAACGCGTGGGCAAACGGACTGACCGCGAGTTCGGCGACGAGCCACATCAGATCCGGCGAGAGTCCGCGATGCACCGCGCCGGTGCGCAGCGCCGACTGATCCCGGTGGAGCGAGGCGGTCATCAGCGAGCCGGCGTCGAGCGTCCCGGAGGCCACGGCCTCGCGAATGTGCGTCGCCGCTTCTCCAGCACCGCCGTTGGCCAGCGCGTCGCACAATTGCAACAGAGTCGGCGTGAGGACCGGGACCGGCAGCGGCACGGGCTCACCGGCCAGCGCCGGCACGCCGCGCGCGAGCTTGGCGGCGAGATACTTCGGCGGCAGCGACAGCCGGGGAAGGCGGCGACCGGCCAGCAAGGCGGCCAGGTCGATGATCCGGGTCAGCAGGTCCCGCTGCAGAACCAGGGCGGGCTCGAGGTCCGGCCGGGTTTGACGGATGACCTGCCAGCGCCGTTCAGCGGAATCGAGCAGATCTTCGCGGGAACAGGCCTGAATCGTCACATACGGCATGGGTCGCTTCGCAGTATACCAACCGGAATCTTGGTATAATGTCCCATCATGATTAACGTTTCAGAAACGGCGGCGTCGAAAATCAATGAGCTGCTGGCCGAAGAAAACAAAGGCAACAGCGGGCTCCGCGTGTTCGTCCAGGGCGGCGGCTGCTCTGGATTCCAGTACGGCCTGATGATCGAGGAAAACGGCCAGGGCTCGGGCGACCAGGTGTTCGAGTCGCAGGGCGTGAAGCTGTTCGTCGATCCGATCAGCATCCGTTACCTGACGGGCGCCGAAGTCGACTTCGTGGATACGATCACCGGCGGCGGATTCACGATCAAGAATCCCCAGGCGACGTCCACCTGCGGCTGCGGTTCATCCTTCTCTGTCGACTAACGGCGAAATCGGGAAGTTGGTGGACCGTCAGCTTCCCGATCTCTCCAGCCTGCGTCCAGCGGGCGGGAAACGCTCAACCAAGCGCGATCGCATTCTGCAGGTCTTCCTGCGTCAGGAAGGCCACGTCAGCGCGGACGATCTCTTCGACCTCGTGCGTCGCGAGGCCGCGGGCATGGGACGCGCCACGGTGTACCGCACGCTGCAGTGGATGGTCGGCGCGGGCATCGCGCGCAAGGTCGATTTCGGTGAAGGGCGCTCGCGCTTCGAGCCGTCCTACCGTCACCCCAGACACTTTCACCTCATCTGCACCACGTGCCATTCGTCCTCGGAGTTTCTCAGCTCCGACGTCGAAGCGCTGATGGAAGAGATCGCAGCGGCGCGCAACTTCACGGCCTCGCAATCGGTGGTGCAGATCTACGGCGTCTGCGACGAGTGCAGCACCGGCCGCAAGACGCCGCCCATTGATGGCGCGACCACAGAGCTGGTGTTTGCGCGGGACGCGCTGCGCATGGCGATCGCCACTGAACGCAGCGGCCTCGAGTTTTACACGCGCGCGGCCGGCATCACCAAGGATCCGCGCGGCCGCTCGGTGTTCCAGAAGCTGGCGGCGGAAGAAAGCAAGCATCTCGGCACGCTCGAGAAGCGCTACCGCGAACTGATCGCCAGCGATGCCCAGCTCGAGTCGCGGCCGACGTTCCTGTTCTTCAAGGGCGCGGCCAGCGGCCTGTTCGCCGAGGGCGCCAAGCAGCTCCGACAGGGCGTGAACGATCAGGAAGCGTTGCTCATCGGCATCAAGTGCGAGCGCGGCTCGCACGAGTTCTTCAAGAAGTACGGCGAGCGGTTCGAGGACTCCGAGGGCAAGCAGGTGTTTCTGGAATTCGCCGAGGAAG
>JAYVMG010000321.1:0-3480 GCA_043759095.1 Acidobacteriota bacterium
GCCGGCTTCAGACGGAGTGGACGTGACCTCACCGCGAGGCACGGGCACGCCGTGACGGGCGAGAATGGCTTTGGCTTGATATTCGTGAATTTTCATCAGCGTGGAAGAACTCTGATGCTAGTCGGCGCACGGCGTGCGCGTCAATATCATCCGGCGCTCGACCTTCTCCAGGTCATCGCGTGACGAGCGGGTTCCGAACCGTCAACTGAGGGAAGCGCGAAAAATCGCGATCGGCCGTCAACAATTCGGCCACGCCGTGATGGCGGCAGAGCGCGGCGACGCGCGCATCGTGAACTCGGGGGCCTGTGGTGCGACCAGCCGTGAGATCGGCTTTCAAGACGGTCCAGTATCCGACGCCCTCCGACAACACGGTGAGACTTGGCGACTGCAGCCACGCGTCCACTTGATCGAGGGCTCGCGCCAGCGGCGTGGGCGGCGCATAAATCCGCGGATGCGTGACGATGGCGAGAAACTCGTGGAGGCAAGGCCACGGAATCGCCCAGGGTGTCTGCCCTTCTGCCTTCTCCGCGATCAGCGCGGACGCCGCCGAATGCCACGGCGACTCCTCGCGATGCGCATAGACAAGAATCTGCGTGTCGACCGCGGTCATGCGTCGCCCTGATCGTCATAGGCGAGGTTGCGAATGCGTTCCCACCCGGCGTCAGCAACGTCCGGCTGCAAGCCGCGCCCTTTGAAGCTCGCTTTTTTCAGACGGAACGTCGTGTGCGCTCGACGCTCCAGGAGGATGCGCCGCAGTCCCTGCTCGACCAGGCTCCGGAGCGTCGTCTTCTCGCGGCCGGCCAGGCGTCGCGCCTCGTCCAGCAGCACATCGGCGATCTCGATCGTCGTCTTCATATGGCTGCCCATACTCTATCAGATAGCCATGTGGGTCACGCGCGACGCCGGCGACGTCACGCGCGCAGGTTGCGCGTGCTCGTGACGCAACAGTACACTCACGTCTGATGGCTCCACGTACAGGCATTTTCTCTTCGTCGGTCGGGACAAAACTCCTGATCGGCCTCACCGGCGTCCTCCTCGTCGTCTATCTGCTGATCCATATCGCGGGCAACATGGTGGTCTTCCTCGGACCGGCCGCCTTCAACACGTACGCGTTCACGCTCGAGAGCAACCCGCTGCTCCCCCTCATCGAGCTCGTGCTGTTGTCGTGGTTTGTCATCCACATTTACAAGACCGTGCGGATGTACCTGAGCAACCAGACCGCTCGGCCCGTCGCGTACGCGAAAAAGAAGAGCGCCGGACACACCACGCGCAAGACGTTCGCCTCCTCCACGATGATCTTCTCGGGGCTGTGGCTGTTCGCCTTCCTGCTGGTCCACGTCCGCGCGTTTCATGACGGCTGGGGCACGCAGTACGAATGGCCCGCCGGAGGACGCGACCTCTATCGCCAGGAGATGGAGACGTTCCAGAACCCGCTGATGGTCGGCTTCTACGTCATCAGCATGCTGGTGGTCGGCTCGCACTTGTGGCACGGCGCCTCGAGCGCGTTCCAGTCGCTCGGCGCCGACAAGCCGGCGTGGACACGCTTCATTCTTCCCGCCGGCAAGGCGATCGCCGTGCTCGTCGCCGGCGGGTTCATCGTCATCGCCCTCTTTGCGCACTTCTATGGAGTCCGGTCATGAAGCTCGACGCACGAGTACCGGCCGGTCCGATCGCCGAAAAATGGGACCGGCATAAGTTCGATATGAAGCTGGTCAACCCAGCCAACAAGCGGAAGTACACCGTCATCGTCGTCGGCACCGGCCTGGCGGGCGCGTCGGCGGCGGCGTCGCTCGGTGAGTTGGGTTACAACGTCCTGAACTTCTGCATCCAGGACAGCCCCCGCCGGGCGCACAGCATCGCGGCGCAAGGCGGCATCAACGCCGCAAAGAACTACCAGAACGACGGCGACAGTGTGTACCGGCTGTTCTACGACACGGTGAAGGGCGGCGACTACCGGTCGCGTGAAGCGAACGTCTACCGCCTCGCGCAGCTGAGCGTCAACATCATCGACCAGTGCGTCGCGCAGGGCGTCCCGTTCGCGCGCGAGTACGGCGGACTGCTCGACAATCGATCGTTTGGCGGCGCGCAGGTCTCGCGTACGTTCTACGCCCGCGGCCAGACGGGCCAGCAGCTATTGATTGGCGCATATCAGTCGCTGATGCGGCAGGTGCATGCGAAGGCCGTGCAGCTGTTCGCGCGGCGCGAGATGCTCGACCTGGTCGTCGTTGACGGCAAGGCGCGCGGCATCATCGTCCGCAACCTGGTGACCGGTGAGCTCGAACGCTATGTCGGCGACGCCGTGATTCTGGCGACCGGCGGCTACGGCACGGTCTACTACCTCTCGACCAACGCGATCAACTCGAACGTCACCGCGTCGTGGCGCGCGCACAAGCGCGGCGCGTTCTTCGCGAACCCCTGCTTCACGCAGATTCATCCGACGTGCATCCCCGTCAGCGGCGACCATCAGTCGAAGCTGACGCTGATGAGCGAGAGCCTCCGCAACGACGGCCGTGTGTGGGTGCCGAAGACGAAGGGCGACAAGCGCTCGCCCGAGTTGATTCCCGAAGAGGAACGCGACTACTACCTCGAACGCAAATATCCGTCGTTCGGCAATCTCGTCCCGCGCGACGTCGCGTCGCGCAACGCGAAGCAGGCTGCTGATGAGGGCCGGGGCGTCGGTGAGAGCGGCCTGGCGGTGTACCTCGATTTCAAGGACGCCATCAAGCGGCTCGGCCCTGACGTGATCAAGGAGAAGTACGGCAACCTGTTCCAGATGTACAACAAGATCACCGACGAGGATCCGTACACGGCGCCGATGCGGATCTATCCGGCCATCCACTACACGATGGGCGGCCTGTGGGTGGACTACAACCTGATGAGCACGATCCCGGGCCTGCACGTGCTCGGTGAAGCGAATTTCTCCGACCACGGCGCGAACCGCCTCGGCGCGAGCGCGCTGATGCAGGGATTGGCCGACGGGTACTTCGTGATCCCCTACACGATCGGCGACTACCTCGCCAACAATCCCGTGCCGAAGATCACCACCGATCACGACGCGTTCAAGCAAGCCGCGCAGAACGCGCAGAACCAGATCAACAAGCTGCTGACGGTGAAGGGCAATCGCGGCATCCGCGACATTCACCGCGAACTCGGCCGCATCATGTGGGACGACGTCGGGATGGCGCGAACGGATGCGAGCCTGAAGCGCGCGCTGCAGGCGATCCCGAAACTGCGCGAGGAGTTCTGGCACAACGTCTCGGTGCCTGGCTCGGCCGACAACCTCAATCAGAGCCTCGAGTACGCGGGCCGCGTCGCCGACTACCTGGAGTTCGCAGAACTCCTCACACGCGACGCGCTCGACCGCAAGGAATCCGCCGGCGGGCATTTCCGCGAGGAAAGCCAGACGCCGGACGGCGAAGCCATGCGCGACGACGACAACTACTCATACGTGGCGGCGTGGGAATTCAAAGGCGTCGGCGC
>JAYVMG010000322.1:0-3479 GCA_043759095.1 Acidobacteriota bacterium
CGTATTTCTGTTCCATCAGCAGTCCAAGCGGCTGGAGGCCAAGGCGCGCGCGGCCGCCGCGGAAGCCGCCGCGCTTCAAGCTGGCACCCGCGCGACCGAAATGGAGCGGCTGGTCAACTTCGGGCAGGCGCTCGGGCGCTCCCTCGATCTCGACACGATCCGCGACGTCGTCGGACAGCATCTGCCCAAGCTGGCGGGGACCGATGACGCCTGGGTCCTGTTGCGATCGGGCAGCCAGTGGCAGGCGCTCGTCGGCACGGCGCGTGAGAGTCGACGTGACATCGAGCGCACCCGCCAGGACATCGTCGATCATGCGCTGGTGACCGACGGCGCGTGGGCGTCGGATGCGATCGCCGGTGACGGCCATCTGTGCATCCCGATGACGGCGGGCGGCCACCCGGTCGGTGTGTTCGGCATCCCGAACATCGCCGGCCCGTTCACGGTCGAGCGGAAACGTGTGCTGACGATGGCCGGCGCGCTGCTGGCGATATCGCTGCGTAACGCGCAACTCTTTCACGACGTGCGCGAGAACAGCCTGCGCGATGGTCTCACCGGCTGCTTCAACCGCACGCACGCGCTCGACGTGATCGACACGGAGCTGCGCCGCGCGCGCCGCGCGCAGACGCCGGTATCGCTCATCATGTTCGACATCGATCGCTTCAAGGACGTCAACGATCGTCACGGGCATTTGTGCGGTGACGCCGTGCTCGCGGCTGTCGGCGTGCGCATGCGCGAAGTGCTACGTGGCAGCGACCTGAAGTGCCGGTACGGCGGCGAAGAATTTCTTGTGCTGCTCCCGGAGACGCCGATCGAGGGCGCGAAGCGCGTCGCCGACACGCTGCGCCGCGAACTTGCGGACATGCCGGTCAACTGGAAGGGCGAGGCGGTTGCCGTCACCGCCAGCTTCGGCGTCTCCGTCGCGCTGCCGTCCGAAATCGACAGCAAGGCGCTGATCGGCCGCGCTGACGCCGCGCTGTACCGCGCGAAGGATCAGGGGCGCAACTGCGTCAGGCTCTCCATGGAGACGGCTGTCGCGTAGACGAAGGGCTCAGGGCTTAGAGCTCAGGGCTCGAGGTTACACTACCGATCTGAGCGCCAAGCCTTCTGCCCTTAGCCCTAAGCCCTCCGACGCCCGCGCGCTTCTTGCGTGGGTGGCGGTGTGCCTGATCTGGGGCACGACGTATCTCGCCATCCGCATTTCGCTCGAAACGATTCCGCCGCTGCTGATGGCCGCGATCCGCTGGATTGCAGCCGGCGCGCTCTTGACGCTGATGCTCAAGGCGCGCGGCGAACGCTTGCCCGCGCGGCGTGAATGGCCGTCGCTGGCGATCCTGGGCATTCTGCTGCTTGGCTTCGGTAACGGCGCGGTCGTTTGGGCCGAACAAACGGTGCCGAGCGGCCTCACCGCCGTCCTCGTCGCGACGTGCCCGTTCTGGATGGTCGGTATCGATGCGCTGATGCCGGACGGGGAAGCGCTCACCATCCGGCGGGTGCTCGGCCTCGCGGTCGGTTTCGGCGGGATCGTGATGCTCGTGTGGCCGGAGATCAGGTTCGACGTCGGGGGCCGCGCGTTTCTCGGAGGCGTGATGTCGGCGCAGATTGCGTGTGTCGGGTGGGCGATCGGCTCATCGTACGCGCGGAAGCGCGGGCGTGGTCACGCCCGCGAGGAAAACGTGCTCGCGACTGCGGCATTCGAGATGCTGTTTGGTGGCATCGCGCTACTGGTTGTCTCGCTCGCGTTGCACGAGACCGCGCGGGTGACGTTCACACCCCGCACCACTAGCGCATTGCTGTACCTGATCTTCGTCGGCGCGATCGGCGGCTTCTCGGCGTACGCCTACGCGCTCAAGCATCTGCGCGTGGCGACCGTGTCGCTCTACGCGTACGTGAATCCGATCATCGCTGTCGTGCTTGGCACGCTGATCCTCAGCGAGCCGTTCGACGCGCGCATGGCGATCGCGGCAGCCGTCGTACTGGCGGGGATGGCGCTCGTCAGACAATGAGCGTGCAGCGTGCAGCGTGCACATTGCACATTGCACTCTGCACTCTGCACTCTGCAGCGTCAGGCCACTCGTCGTCCGCTGATCATGCGCACCAGGAAGAGCACGATAGCCACGACCAGCAGCACGTAGATAAAGTTGCCCAGCGTGTACCCGCTCACGATGCCGAGCAGCCACAGGACGATCAGGATTATCGCGATGGTTTCCAACATGTCAGGTCGAAAGTGCAACTTGAGTGCCGTACGCCACTGGACCGCGGCTGCGCTGTTCGCTGTGATTTCCTCAGTGTTTCTGCCCTTCGCCGCGACCGCTCAATCCAGCTCGACCGTGAAAACCTTGCAGTCGCCGTCGCCGGATGAGCACCGTGTTGCCGACACTGTGACGTTCCTGACCGGTGCGGCGCTCGGTCTGGTGATGCACGAAAGCGGTCATCTGCTGTTTGACGGCGTTTTCGATGCGAGCCCGCGAATCGAGGGCGTGCATTTCGGGCCGTTTCCATTTTTCGCCATCACGCACAGGAGCGATCTGTCCCCGCGGCGCGAGTTCACGATCTCGTCCGCAGGATTCTGGATGCAGGATGTATCGAGCGAATGGATTCTGGCGAAACAGCCTGCGCTGCGCCGCGCACGCGCACCGCTCGCCAAAGGGGTGTTGGCCTTCAACGTGCTGAACTCTGCCGGCTACGCATGCGTCGCGTTTGCGCGCGCCGGACCGTTCGAGCGCGACACGCGAGGGATGGCGGATTCGATCGGCGTGGATGAACGCGCGATCGGTGCGATGGTGCTGGCGCCGGCGGTGCTTGATGCGATTCGGTACTTCAAGCCCGAGGCGCGCTGGGCGAAATGGGCGTCGAGGGCGGCGAAGATAGGATCGGTGCTGCTGGTCGCGAGATCAAGATAGCTCTCCACCACGGAGGACACGGTGGACGCTGAGGAAAACACGTAATGGTTTGTCTCCATTCCACCGTGTCCTCCGTGGTGGAGAGCTCTAGGCTTCACCCTGCGGCGGCCCGAGCGCGAACGTCATCGTGCCTTCGATCACCGGTTGACCATTGACGCGTGCGACGCCCTGCAGGCGCCCCATCCGGCTGCGTAGCCGGAGGACGGTGGCCTCGATTTCAAGGATGTCGCCGGCGTGAACGGGGCGGCGGTACCGGACACGCTCGATGCCCGCAAAAAAGATCAATCGCTGGCGGTTTTCGGGCTTCGCCAGGATCATGATTGCGCCGACCTGCGCCACGACCTCGGTCAGGATCGTCGGCGGCAGCGCCGGCCGGCCGTCTGCCGCGGGTGACAAATATCGCTCGTTGTGCGACACGTTCTTGATCCCGACGATCCGCTTGTCCACTTCGAATTCGGTAATGCGATCGACGAACAGGAAGGGGTAGCGGTGGAGCAGGATCTTCTCGATGGCAGCATTGTCGAGCGGCAGCGTCAGGTCCATGGGAGCCATCAATTATACTGCTCACAGGGATTTCAG
>JAYVMG010000323.1:0-3477 GCA_043759095.1 Acidobacteriota bacterium
TACGAGCTGGCGGAGCAGATGAACTGGGAGTGGCCGGACTGGATCATCTATCCGACGGGCGGGGGCACCGGCATGGTCGGGATGTGGAAAGCGTTCGACGAAATCGAGCGCATCGGCTGGGTGACATCATCGAAGCGGCCGCGGATGGTCTCGGTGCAGGCGGAGCACTGCGCGCCGATCGTTCGCGCGTTTCAGCAGGGCACGGAAAAAGCGCAGCCCTGGGAACACGCCTCGACGCTGGCCGACGGTCTGCGCGTTCCGCGCGCCATCGGCGATTTCCTGATCCTACGCGCCGTGCGCGAAAGCGGCGGCACGGCCCTCGCCGTCACGGATCGATCGATGGTTGAGGGGATGCTTGCCATCGGGAAACATGCAGGCGTCAGCGCCGCGCCAGAAGGCGGAGCGGCCTTCGTGGCCATTCAGAAACTGGTCGCGGACGGCTCAATCAAGCCGCACGAATCAGTGGTGCTCTTCAATACCGGCGGCGCGCTCAAATACCTGGACGTGATTGCCAAGGGCTGAGAGCTAAGGGCTGAGGGCATCAAGCCCTGAGCCTTCGGCCCTGGGCCCTTGTCAGTCACCGAAAGTGACTCCCAACGCCTTTGCCGTCATCAGCAGATCGAAATCCATCGGGACGGTCTTCGTCTTCCCCACACAATCTTCGATCCGGCGCGCGATGATGTCTGGCGGCGCGAACGCCACCATCTGCCCGAACTCACCGCGGCGTAGGAGTTCCACAGCCTTGCCGCCGAAACGCGTCGCGAGCACGCGATCGAAACTCGTCGGTGCGCCGCCGCGCTGAAGATGACCGAGGACGACCGACCGCGTCTCCTTCCCCGTCTCCCCGTGCAGCGCCTCACAGACCTGGGCGCCGATCCCGCCGAGCCGCTCCGCCGTCCGCCCGTGCGCCGCCTCAATCAGCGACATCGCGCCGCCTTTCGGGTACGCCCCTTCGGCCACGACGACGATGCTGAATTTCGCGCCCCACTTGTCGCGCTCGCGGAGGCGCTGCGCGACCAGGCTGATGTCGAACGGGATCTCCGGGATCAGGATCGCGTCCGCCCCGCCGGCGACGCCAGCATAGAGCGCAATCCACCCGGCATATCGTCCCATCACCTCGACGACCATGATGCGTTTGTGCGCTTCCGCCGTCGTGTGCAGGCGGTCGATCGCATCGGTCGCAAACGCGACGGCCGTGTCGAACCCGAAGCAGTTGGTGGTCCCGACGATGTCATTGTCGATCGTCTTGGGGACGACGACGATGGGCATGCCCAACAGGCCGAACTCGTGGGCAATGGCGAGCGTGCCGTCGCCGCCGATCGCGACGACCGCGTCGAGTCCGAGCCGGCGGTACATCTCGAGCACGCGGTCGGCGTACCGGCGCGGGCCATCCGAGGTATGCACCTCGGAGCTGATCGGATTGCCGGTATTGAGTGTGCCGAGGATCGTGCCGCCGAGCCGCAGGATGCCTGTGACGTCGTGAGTGGTGAGCACGCGCGAGCGATCCATCTCGAGCAGACCGTCGAAACTGTCTTCAATGCCGACCGTTTGGATGCCGCTGTTGGCGGCGGCTTTCACGACGGCGCGGATGACGGCGTTCAAGCCAGGCGCGTCGCCGCCGCCTGTCAGCACGCCGATGCGGGTCATCGCGGACAATGCGGTCGAGTGTAGCAGGAAGGCCGGGCCGTTGCGTTGCGGCTGTGTAAACCGGCGTGTTAGTATTGGAGTTTCGTGGGCCGCTAGCTCAGCTGGGAGAGCGCCGCGTTCGCAACGCGGAGGTCGCGAGTTCGAGCCTCGCGCGGTCCACCACTTCTTCCCAATAATTCCGCGATCTCGTCGGGTATGGCCGTCTCGTATGTAGCGGCGTGTGCTCACCCACGGCACCATCAGCGCGCCAGTCTTCCGTTCCTCGGTCGGATGCGTGTACCGCGCAAGCATCCGCGTCGACGAGTGGCCCGAGATCGCCATCACCGTGTAGTCGTCGTAGCCTTGGGCAATCATGCGGCTCAGCGCCGTGTGCCGGAGGGTGTGCAGGGTCACATCGCCGCTCGTGATCCCGGCACGCTCGGCCGCCCGGCCGAAGACATGCGCGACGCCGTTGGTCGTGTACGGCTTGCTGGTTTTCCGGTTCGTGAACACCCAGGGGTGAACGCGCGGCTGGCTGGCCAGCACGGCCTCGATCGCCGGGCTAATAGGGATCCGGCGCGCCTGGCCGTTCTTCGTCTCCCAGAAGGTCAAACCGCACGTCGATGAGGGAGCGACTGTGAAACACATAGTCGACGCCATCCTCGCCGGCGATGGTGCCGAACTGCTGGTCGTCGATCAGTTGAATGATGCGTCCCGTCATCATCAGCGTCGCGGATCGTCGCCTTGCACCGGTTGATAGTCGAGCCACGTCTCGGCCTCCGCCCTTGTCTGGAAAACCGCGACAACCTGCTGGCGTTCGCTGAGGGTCGAGTACATCCGAGCCGTTCCGTAGGTGTCGGCTCTATTGCAGACGACCGCGACGGGTCCGCGGCGCCCGTAGTCGCGGTTCAGGCGTTCTACCTCGTGCGTGAGCCGTCGGACATCGGCGGTATCCAGTGCCACGAGGTCGTCATCCAGGTGCAGTAGGCCGTAGCGCCAGGTCCTCTCCGTGGCCTGGCGCTCCAGGAGATCCAGAAACTCCGCGAAGGTCGCCTCACCTTTCATCGTGACGGTGATCCGTCGGCGCGCATCGTCACGTTCATAGGTCATAGCCATAACCGATCACCGTACCACTGCTGTCATCGCGCGGGCTCCGGACGGTCCGCGCTTGTCTGCGGGCGATGTCCTCAGTGTTTCATTGTGCGCGGTGGCACCGCAGATGCCTCTTTCCAATCAGCAGGTAACACTTCGAAATTCAGAACCACTACAGGTTTGTCCGTCTTGTTGAATGCCGTATGCGAAACATCGCCTGATTCATAGAAATAATCGCCCTCCTTGTAAAGGGTCGTCTTATCAGGCTGGACATAGGTCAATTGGCCGGACTTGATCAGTCGAATGCCCGGCCCAACATGATGGTGCTCGCCGATATAGCCCCCAGGCTTGTAGGTCGTCTCCGAAACACGCAGCATATATTTGCTGTTGAGTTCGGTCAGATGTCCGGATATGACTTTCTCAATCTTGATCTCCGATGATTGATCCTTCTTCTGGACCGTGGTCGGCGCTTGGGCTGGAGGCTTGGAGGGCGTTTGGGCGACAGGGTAAGTGACCGGCACCATCAACAGGAGAACTGTCAGAGCGAGTCGTTTCATATCGAGGTCCTTCTTCAAAAGTGAGATGAGTCGGATGTGCGCTTTCTCCGGCCGCTTCATTTGCAGCCGACCCGCTCGGTGCGGTCCTTCGCCTTGCCCGCCGCGATGGACTGCCACTGCATATTGGACGGGGCGTCCGCCCCGCCACGGGCCAGCGGGACGATGTGATCGATCACGTAACCCGGGCGCCCATGGGGATACC
>JAYVMG010000324.1:0-22037 GCA_043759095.1 Acidobacteriota bacterium
GCCAAAGTCATCGGTACTTCGAACGAACGTGAACTGAAACGGCTGGCGCCGATCGTCACCGCAGTGAACGCGTTCGAGCCGGCGATTCAGGCTCTCTCCGACGAGCACTTACGCGGCAAGACGATCGAATTCCGCCAGCGGCTCGCGGCCGGCCAGAGGCTCGACGCGCTGCTCCCCGAGGCATTTGCCGTCGTGCGCGAAGCAGGGCGCCGCGTGCTGAACATGCGGCACTTCGACGTGCAGCTCACCGGCGGTGCGACGCTCCACAAGGGCAAGATCGCCGAGATGAAGACCGGCGAGGGCAAGACCCTGGTCGCGACGCTCCCGGCCTACCTGAACGCGCTCGATGGCAAAGGCGTCCACGTCGTGACGGTGAACGACTACCTCGCCCGCCGCGACTCCGAGTGGATGGGCAAGATCTACCGCTTCCTCGGTATGACCGTCGGCGTCATCCAGCACGACCTCAACGACATGGAGCGTCAGCAGGCCTACGCCTCGGACATTACCTACGGCACGAACAACGAGTTCGGCTTCGACTACCTCCGCGACAACATGAAGTTCGAGCTGACGCACTACGTGCAGCGCGGGCATCAGTTCGCCATCGTGGACGAGGTCGACAGCATCCTCATCGACGAGGCCCGGACGCCGCTGATCATTTCCGGCCCGGCGGAAGAATCGACCGACAAGTACTACAAGGTTGATCGCATCATCCCGAAGCTGAAGATGGGCGCCGTCGTGCGGGGCGACACCAAGGCCGAGGAACGTGAAGCGCTGGAAGCCACCGGCGACTACATCAAGGACGAGAAACACAAGACCGTCACGCTGACCGAAAGCGGCATGGCGATGGCGGAGGAACTACTGGCCGGCGAGCTCGAGCCCGGCGGCCTCTACGATCCGGCGAACATGCCGTTCCTCCACCACGTCAACCAGGCGCTGCGCGCGCACGTCCTGTTCCACCGCGACGTGGACTACATGGTGAAGGACGGTGAAGTCGTCATCGTCGACGAGTTCACGGGCCGCCTGATGCCCGGACGCCGCTGGAGCGACGGTCTGCACCAGGCCGTGGAAGCCAAGGAGAAGGTGAAGATCGAGCGCGAGAACCAGACGCTCGCCACCGTCACCTTCCAGAACTACTTCCGCAAGTACAAGAAGCTCTCCGGCATGACCGGCACCGCCGACACGGAAGCCGAAGAGTTCAACAAGATCTACAAGCTCGACGTCGTCGTCATTCCGGCAAACCGGGTCCTGCGTCGTCTCGAGAACCCTGACCTCGTCTACCGGACCGAGAAGGAAAAGTGGGACGCGATCGTCACGGAAATCGTCGACGAGCATGCCAAGGGCCGTCCCGTCCTCGTCGGCACGGTGTCGATTGAGAAATCCGAGAAGCTGTCCGGCATGCTCGATCGCCGCGGCCTCAAGCGCGGGACGACGACGGGCGGCGGCGCGGATAAGCATGTCGTGCTGAACGCGAAATACCACGCGCAGGAAGCCGAGTTCGTCGCGCAGGCTGGCCGCAAAGGCTCGGTCACCATCGCCACCAACATGGCCGGCCGCGGCACCGACATCCTGCTGGGCGGCAACGCCGAGTTCATGGCCCGGCAGCAGTGCCTGGCGGAAGAAATTGCGGAGCGGCTGCCCAAGGGCGAAGAGCGCTTCGTCGAGGACGAACAGTTCGCCTACTTCTACCACCTCGACGCGTTCTACCGCGTGCCGAAGGCGGCGTATCAGCGCCTCTTCGAACACTTCAAGACGCAGTGCGACGCCGAGCACGACGAGGTGGTCGCGCTGGAGGGCCTGCACATCGTCGCCACCGAGCGGCACGAGGCGCGGCGCATCGACAACCAGCTGCGAGGCCGCGCCGGCCGTCAGGGCGATCCGGGCGCGTCACGCTTCTATCTGTCGCTCGAAGACGACCTGATGCGCATCTTCGGCTCGGACCGCATTTCCGGCCTGATGCAGAAGCTCGGCATGGAAGAAAACGTGCCGATCGAGCACGGGATGGTATCGCGTGCGATCGAGCGGGCGCAGAAACAGGTTGAAGCGCAGAACTTCTCGGTCCGCAAGCACCTGCTCGAGTACGACGACGTGATGAACAAGCAGCGCGAGAACATCTACGCGCTGCGCCGTCAGGTTCTCGAGGGCAAGATCCAGTTCCAGGACGAGGACGGCCACGAAACCGTCGTCGGGACGCGCGAGTACCTGATGGACCTCGCCGAGGAGATCCTCGACTCGCTGGTCGAGACCTACGCGGCGCGCCAGTCCGACTTCGAGCAGTGGGATCTCGACGCGCTCAAGCTCGAGGTCAGCCGCGTGTTCGCGATCGACACCTCGGCGGTGGACTTCACGGATCGAACGTCGGACGAAATCCGCGACGCGCTCTGGGAGGCGATCGGCCTTTCGTACGCGGAGAAGGAACAGACCGTCGGCCGCGAGGTGCTGGAGCGTGTGGAGCGCGACATCATGCTTCAGATCGTCGACAGCCAGTGGAAAGATCACCTCTACAGCCTCGATCACCTGAAGGAAGGCATCGGCCTGCGTGGCTACGGCCAGCGTGATCCGCTGATCGAGTACAAGAAAGAAAGCTTCGAGCTGTTCCAGGCGATGAAGGATCGCGTGGACGAGGAAATCGTCCGCTACCTGTGGTGGCTGCGCCCGGTGGCCAACGACGAAGCGGCGCCGGTTCAGCGCCGCCCGGCGCCCCGTCGCGCGGCTCCGCTGATCCTCAACGATCCGTCAGCGGAATCACAATCGCTCCTGAGCAGCGCACGAGGCCAGGCGCCCGAGCAGGCCAGTCCATTCGGTCCGTCGCACGACAGGCAGCCGGCCCGCGTGGGCGGCGACGATGCCGCGCTGAAGACCATCCGCCGGGACGAACCGAAGGTCGGCCGCAACGCCCCCTGCCCGTGCGGCAGCGGAAAAAAATACAAGAAGTGTCACGGAACAGCCGCGTGAAAACTACGGACGAACTCGAGACCGCCCTCACCTTCGACGACATCCTTCTCGTACCCCGGCATTCGTCCGTCGTCCCCACCGCGGTGGACGTTTCCACGCAGTTGACGCGGAATATTCGCCTCGCGGTCCCGCTGCTCAGCGCGGCGATGGACACGGTCACTGAATCGCGGCTCGCGATTGCGATGGCGCAGCAGGGCGGCCTCGGGGTTATTCACAAGAATCTGACGATCGAGGAGCAGGCGTCAGAGGTGGACCGGGTCAAGCGGTCGGAGAGCGGCATGATCGTCGATCCGATCACGCTCTCCCCCACTCATCGGATCTTCGAAGCGCTCGATCTGATGAAGAAGTACAGCATCTCCGGCGTGCCGATCACCGAGGACGGCAGCAAGGAGGGACGCCTCGTCGGCATCCTGACGAACCGCGATCTGCGCTTCGAAACGAACGTCAACCGCCCGATCTCCGAACTGATGACGCGCGATCCGCTGTTCACCGTCCCGGTCGGCACCACGCTCGACGCGGCGCGCGAGATCCTGCATCGTCATAAGGTCGAAAAGTTGCTCGTCGTCGATCGCGACTTCCGGCTGAAGGGACTGATCACCGTCAAGGACATCCAGAAGGCGGTGACCTACCCGAACGCATCGAAGGACTCGCTCGGCCGGCTGCGCTGCGGCGCCGCGGTCGGCACCGCGAAGGACACGGTGGAGCGCGCCGACGCGCTGGTCGCGGCCAACGTGGATGTCCTGGTCGTCGACACGGCGCACGGCCACTCGCAGAACGTGCTGGACATGGTCAGCACGCTGCGCAAGCGTTTCCCGCAGGTGGACCTGGTCGCCGGCAACGTCGCGACCGCCGAAGGCGCCGAAGCCCTGATCGCGTTGGGCGTGGACGCGGTGAAGGTCGGCATCGGCGCCGGCTCCATCTGCACCACCCGAATCATCGCCGGCATCGGCGTCCCGATGATCACCGCCGTGATGGCCTGCTCGCGCGCGGCCGCCGCGCACGGCATACCGGTGATCTCTGACGGCGGCATCCGTTACTCCGGCGACATCACCAAGGCCATCGCCGTCGGCGCGAGCACCGCGATGATCGGCAATCTGTTTGCCGGCACGGACGAGAGCCCGGGCGAAATTATTCTGTATCAGGGCCGGAGCTTCAAGGAATACCGCGGCATGGGATCGATGGGCGCGATGCGCCGCGGCAGCCGCGATCGCTACTTCCAGGACGACTTCGACCTCGAGGCGCCTGGCGGGACGGAGAAGCTGGTGCCTGAGGGCATCGAAGGCCGCGTCGCGCACAAAGGCAGCGTCGCGGCGATGGTGCATCAGTTGGTCGGCGGTCTGCGCGCGGGCATGGGCTACTGCGGCGCGCCCACGATTCCGGCGCTGCAGCGCGACGCGAAGCTGATTCGCATCACGCCGGCCGGCGCGCGCGAGAGCCACGTGCATGACGTGGCGATCACGAAGGAAGCGCCAAACTACCGATCCGAGTAGGTCAGCCTTCAGACTTCAGACTTTCAAGATCGCAATCCGCCGCTCCGTCTCTCCAGCGTGCTCTATCGTGACGCGAACCGACGCGGGTGGCGGCTGCGGCAGTCGTTCCGCCCATTCGATCGCCAGCACGCCGTCCTCGGCGATCTCGTCCAACCCCAGCTCGTCGAACTCGCGCGGATCCTCGATGCGGTACAGATCGACGTGGAACAGCGGCAGCCGTCCGCCCCGGTATTCCTGAATCAGTGTGAAGGTCGGGCTGCTGACCTCGTCGCGTTCGACGCCGAGCCCTTCCGCGAGTCCGCGCACGAACGCCGTCTTCCCCGCTCCGAGATCGCCGTACAGCAGGAGCACATCGCCGGCCGAAAGCGAGGCCGCCAGCTCGCGCCCGACCGCCGCGGTCTCGTCCTCTGAATGCGTGGTGATTGTCCTGGTCACGAGCGAAGAAACCTTGACTAACTCGAACCGTCCCTGTTGACGACCTTGCGGCGGGCCGTCAGCTCCAGGATCGCATCGCCCAGGTGACCGGCGAGATCGCCCGACGTCATCGCCACCTCACCCTCGTCGGCCTCGGCGAGATCGCCAGCGAGGCCGTGGAGGTAAACCGCGATGCGGCACGCCGCCTCCGCGTCGAGCAGCTGCGCCAGCCACGCGGCAATCATGCCCGTGAGAATGTCGCCCGTACCGCCCGTGGCCATACCCGGATTGCCCGTCGGGTTGATGAAGACCTTCTCGTCCGGCGTCGCGATCAGCGTCCGATGACCCTTGAGCACGACGAACACGTGATGCGCGACCGCGAAGTTGCGCGCGATTTCGAGTCGGCTGGCCTGCACTTCGTCGGTGGACATGCCCACCAGCCGCGCCATCTCGCCAGGATGCGGCGTGATGATGACGTCGCGCCCTTCGCGTCCGGCCAGGTGCTCGGGATCGCCGGCGAACGCAGTCAGCCCATCCGCATCGATCACCAGCGGCATCGTCGCGCGATCGACCAGCTGACGGATGAACTCGCGCGTGCCCGGCGCCGAGCCCAGGCCCGGACCAATCGCGAGGACGTCGCGCGCCATCTCGATGACGTGATCGACCTCGTCGGGATCGATACCGTCCGCGGCTCCGCGCAGCGCCTCCGTCATGTACTCCGGCCCCATCGCCGAGAGGATCGGCTGACACATCGCCGGTGTGGCGACGGTGACCAGGCCTGCGCCGGACCGTAGCGCGCCCACTGCGGACAGATGCGCGGCGCCGGTCTTCCCCATCGAGCCGGCAACGATCAGCACGTGACCGTAGTCGCCCTTGTGACCGTCCGGCGTGCGCGGCGTGATCAGCTCGCGCATCGACGCGCGCGTCGAGAGGTCCACGTGCGGGCCGTCGAGCGATTCGAGCACCTCGCCCGGGATGCCGATGTCGGCGATGACGACATCGCCGGCGTGCGTCTCGGCGGGTGGCAGCACTAGCGGGATCTTCGGCGCCGCAAGCGTGATCGTCAGTTCTGCTTCGATTGATGGCCCGATCGAATCCGCCGAATCCGCGGACAGTCCCGATGGCAGATCGATCGCGACCACCGGAATGCCCGATGCGTTGACGTCGGTGACGACCGATTCGATGTACCCCGAGATCGGGGCATTCAGACCGGTCCCGAAGATGGCATCGACGATCAGCGTGCAGTCGCTGACTTCGGAGAAATGCAGTTCCCACGCCTGGCTGTCGGCGATCTCGACGACCGACACGCTGAGCCGGCCGAGGATGTCGAGGTTGACGCGCGCGTCCCCGCGCACCTCGGCGACGCGGCCGATCAGGAACACCGACACGTCCACGCCGCGCTGGGCGAGCGTTCGCGCCACCACGAATCCGTCGCCGCCGTTGTTGCCGCGGCCGCAGAGGACCGCGACCTGCCGTTCGAGCAGATCACCGTACATCGCTTCCATCGCCGCCACCGCCTGACGGCCGGCGTTTTCCATGAGGACGAGGGACGGAATGCCGATGTCGTCGATGGTGCGACGATCGGCTTCTTTCATCTGGGCGGAATTCAATACGCGCATCGGGACACCACGAATACTACCCCATGGGTTTTGACTTTGTGTCCATCGTGTCCTTTGTGTTGGATCAGCGCAGAAGGCTGATGTACGCTTCGTCACTATGGCAGCAACGGTGAACGTCAACGGTCGCGTGTCCGATCAGGAGCACGCGTCGATCTCGATATTCGACCACGGCTTTCTCTTCGGCGAGGGCATCTACGAGACGCTGCGCACCTACAACGGCCAGCCGTTCCTCTTCGAACGCCACATGCGCCGGCTGCGGACGTCCGCGAGCATGATCGCGCTCTCCATCCCGCTGACCGATCCGCAGATCGACGCGCGCTTCCGTGAGACGATGACGGCCGCGGGCCTGCCGACCACGGATCGCGAGGCGTACATCCGCATTCTGGTCACGCGTGGCATCGGCGAACTGACCTACGACCCGGCTGCCACACCCGTCCCGTCGATCATCGTCATCGTCAAACCGCACGTGGAGCCGCCGGCCGACGTCTTCGAGCGCGGTGTGAAAGTGGCGCTCGTGCCGATCGTCCGTAACCATCCAGGAACGGTGAATCCGCTCATCAAATCGAACAGCCTGCTCAACAACGCGCTCGCGATGCAGGAAGCGATTCGGCGCGGCGGCTTCGAAGGCATCATGCGCAACTACAAGGGCGAACTCGCCGAGTGCACGCAGTCGAATCTGTTCATCGTGAAGAACGGCGCGGCGCTGACCCCGCCGGTCGATGCCGGCCTGTTGCCGGGCATCACGCGCGAGTATCTGTTCGAGGTGGGCGCCGGAGCCGGCATTCCCGTGCGCGAACAGGTGCTGCACGATGCGGATCTGTTCGGCGCGGACGAAGCGTTCCTGACGAGCACCACGCGCGAGGTCGTACCGATCGTGCAGGTGGACGATCGGACGATCGGGTCGGGCAAGCCAGGCCCCGTGACGCTGGCTTTGCTCGAGGGCTTCCGCCGCAAGGCTCAGGCGCTCACGCTCACGCTCAGCCAACCGACGGTTAGGTAAGACCGCTCGGCACGCCGCTGGACTCGGGCGATTCGGCGTCGACCGTCATGGACTATACCGAACGATGCAGCACGATCGGAATGACCGTCGCGTACCGGCTGAAGACCCTGTCGGTCGTGAGAATCGGCATCCGGCGGCGGTTCGCGATCGCGCACAGGAGAAAGTCGGTGTTCGACCCCTGCAGCCCTCGTGCGCGGCACGCGTTGAAGTGCGCTGCGGCCTCCTCGTAGTCCGCGGCCCCGACCGGTTCATCCGGAAAGGCGTGCAGGTGGTCGCGCAGCCGTGTGAACGTCTCGTCGTCGCGGATGCCACTCAGTAGTTCCTGCCGAATCGGGCCCACCATCGCCGCGTGGCCGTTGGCGATCAGCCGCCGGAGCTCGTCGACCGCAGCGTGCGCCGGCGTCGCGCGCCGCCGACGCAGTGCCAGCGACCAGACCGAAGTATCGACGAGGACTTTCATTTACGTCCCCGCTGCTTCTTGTAGTCGTAGGCCGGGTCGTACTCGACCGTGCCAAAAAGATCGACGATCCGGGCCTGTTTCCGCCGCGCGATGTATTCCTGCAGGGCTTCGGTGACCGTATCTTTTTTCGTGGGCTTGCCGCCGATCCTCAGGGCCTCGTCGAGGAGACGATCGTCGAGCGCGAGGTTGGTCGCCATCTACACATAGTGCCACACATCAATGTGTGTGGCGTCGCCCGGCCGGGTTTCGTGCGGCTATGACTTATGACTGCGGCTTCTGTGGGAGCGCGAACGCGGTCAGCATGCTGCCGGACGGGACCAGCAGATACTGGCGGCCGTCGAGCATGTAGGTGGTCCCGGCCGTCGAGCGCATCGCAAATCCCAACTGGTAGTGCCAGAGGTTGCGGCCCGTGCGCGATTCGAACGCCATGATGTTGCCGTCGCCGTCTCCGGCGAACACCAGTCCAGACGCGGTCGTCAGCACGCCGGACGCCGACGTCGTCGGGTAGCGGAACTCCCACTTCCGCTCGGCCGTCACCGGATCGATCGCGCGCAGCGCGCCGAAATTCTTCTGCTCCCGTGGTCGCGACGTCGCCCCGCCGGTGTACTGCTCGCCCGGCTTGAACCGCTGGTCGTAGGCGAAAAAGGTGGCGCACGTCTCGCGCGCCGTGACGAAGAACAGCCGCGTCGCCGGATCGTATGACGGGGACATGAAGTTGGTGCCGCCTCCGAGATCGGGGCAGGTCTTCTCGCCGTCTTCGTCCGGCAGATGGCCGGGCAACAGAACGGGCCGACCGTCCGGGCCGATTTCCTTGGCCCACGTGGTCTCCACGAATGGCTTCGCGACGATCACTTTACCCGTGACGCGATCGAGCGTATAGAAGAACCCGTTGCGGTTGGCGAACATCACGACCTTCCGCGGCTGACCGCTTATCGCGAGATCCGCGAGCACCGGCACCTGCGTCGAATCCCAATCGTGCACGTCGTGCGGCGTGAACTGGTAGTGCCAGCGCAGCTGGCCGGTGTCCGCATCGAGCGCGACTAGCGAGGCCGTGTAGAGATTGTCTCCCTCGCGCGCGCCGCTGTAGTAATCCGGCCCCGGATTGCCCGTGCCATAAAAGACGGTGTTCAGCTGGGGATCGTAGGTGCCGGTCACCCAGATCGATCCGCCGCCGCGCTTGTACGCCTCGCCCTCCGGCCACGTGCGGCCGCCGGGTTCACCGGGACCTGGGACCGTATAGAAGCGCCACGCGCGTTTGCCGGTCTGCACGTCGTACGCGTCGATGAACCCGCGAATGCCGTACTCGGCGCCCGCGATGCCGACGATCACCTTGTCCTTCACGACGAGCGGGGCGACCGTGGCTGAGTACCCCATTTTATGGTCCGCGAGTTCGACGTCATACAGGACGGTTCCTGTTTTCATGTCGAGCGCGATCAGGTGCGCATCAAGGGTCGCCATGAACAACCGATCGCCGAGCACGGCGAAGCCGCGGTTCACGGCGCTGCAACAGAGTTTCAGGTCGTCAGGGAGATCGCGGCGATAACGCCAGATTTGCCGCCCGGATCGCGCGTCGATCGCCCATGCGTTATTGTTGAAGCCGGTCGCATAGAGCACGCCGTCGACGACGATGGGCGTCGTCTGGAAGCTGCCGAGTGTGCCCGTCTGGAACGTCCACTGCGCCACCAGCTGATTAACGTTCTCTGGCGTGATCTGCGTGAGCGGGCTGCTCCGCTGGCCGTTGTACTCCCCACCGTTGGTCAGCCATCGCGTGGGATCCTTGAGACCGTCCAGCAAATCCTGCGACGTCACCTGCGGCGCAGCCGTTTGTGCGGCCAGCGTGGCGGACGCGATCACAATCATCAGCAAAGCGCGCATACGAGTACCTCCTTGAACATTGCGGATTGAGGATTGCGGTTTGAGATTGCGGTTTGAATCCGCAATCAAATCCGCAGTCCGCAATCCTCAATCCGCAATACGACCGCGAAGCGTCATCAAATATCCTACGAGATCGCCGAGATCGCTGTCGCTCAGCCGGCCGGGGCCAAAGGCCGGCATCAATGAGTCCTTCTCGTAGATCACGTCCTGCAGGTTGGCCTTCATGAAGCCCTGGATGCGCTCACGCACGTCCATGACCTGGATCGAGAACACGTCTTCGTTCTTTTTCGCGCCGCGAATACGCTGACCATCCTTCGTCACCAGGGTGACGGTCTCGTAGCCAGGCGGCACCCATTCAGATGGCGCCCGGATCTCGCGCACAAGAGCTGTGCGCGATCGAGCCACGCCGATCCGTGTCAGGTCCGGACCGATCCGGCCGCCGCGGCCCGCCACGCGATGGCAACTCGTGCACTGGGACGCGAACAGCCGCGCGCCGTTCTCGGCATTGCCGATCGGGCTCTCCGGTGGCGCGACCGTGCCGAGTTTGCGCAGATACGCGATCATCAGCAGCAGATCGTCGTCGGGTGTGTCGAGCTCTCTGGCGGCCGGCATGTCGGTGCCGGGCACGCCCTTCCGAATCGTCTGAAACAGACGCTCATCGGTCATGTCGCCGGCCAGGAGCGCGGTCAGGTCCGGCCCGCGATAGCCGCGCGCATCCAGCCCGTGACAATCAGCGCAACGGATACGATACAAGGCCATGCCGCTCCGAATCGACTGCGCATTTCCAAGATGGGGATTGTTCGCAGCCGGATTCCTCGCTGCAGGTTCCTGGACTGGGATCGGACGCTCGGCATACAGCCTCGCGCTACCAGTCACCAGGACGACGAACGCCAGCCACCGCATTGTCCGTGTCATCGAACCTCCTTGCATGGTGTCAGACAGACCTATCCGCCCCACTCGACCCTACCTGACGGCGAACACCCAGACGGCGCCGCCCTCCGGCACCTCAGGGAACTTGCCGGGCGCAATCCTGGCCAG
Organism: Acidobacteriota bacterium; assembly: GCA_043759095.1. Classification (GTDB taxonomy): domain Bacteria; phylum Acidobacteriota; class Vicinamibacteria; order Vicinamibacterales; family CAVVIG01; genus CAVQFC01. The sequence continues at coordinate 10,849 of JAYVMG010000324.1, forward strand.
GCGCGACTGCATCGTGCGGGAGTCGATTCCCCAGCCCGATTGCACGGCCACGTACTGCGTGCCGTCGACTGTGAACGACGAGGGCTGGCCGATGATGCCCGAGTTGGTCGGGAATTCCCACAGCAGCTTGCCGCTCGTGGCGTCGAAGGCGCGGAACAGACGATCGTGCGTGCCGCCGCTGAAGACGAGCCCGCCGCCCGTCGCCAGGATCGGCCCCCAGTTCGCCGACTCGAACGGGTGCGTCCAGACGCGGAGCCCGGTGTCGACGTTCCACGCCTGCACTTCGCCGATGTGATCAGCGCCCGGCACGATCCGCAGCGTGTTGCTCATGCCGGTGAAACCGCGGCCCGCCGCGTACGTGACCGGCCGCCCGATCATCGTCGTGCAGAGATTCTCGTTGGCCGGGATGTAGATCATCCGCGTCTTCGGGCTGAATGCGATGGGCGGCCAGTTCTTGCCGCCCCAATGCGACGGGCAAAAGTCCGCTTCCTTGTCGGTGCCGGGTTGGCGCGCCGGATCGACGTTGGGCCGCCCGGTCTTGGGATCGAGGCTGGTGAACACGTTCTGCTTCACGTACGGCTTGCCCTCGACAAAGTTGATCGCGCCGTTCGTGCGCTCGAGGAACCAGAGGTAGCCGTCGCGCGCGACGTCGATCAGACCCTTCACCGTCCGGCCGTTGCGCGTGTAGTCAACGAGGATGGGCGGCGACACCTCGTCCCAGTCCCAGGAGTCGTTCGGGTGATATTGAAAGTGCCCCTTCATCGCGCCGGTCGCCACATCGAGCGCGATGGTCGAGGAGGTGTAGAGGTTGTCGCCGGGGCGGCGGTCACCCATCCACGGCCCGCCGTTGCCGGTGCCCCAGAACGTCAGGTTCGTTGCGGCATCGTATGTGCCCGTGACCCACACCGGCCCGCCGCCGGTCTTCCACTGATCGCCCTTGGGCCACGTCTCACTGCCGGGTTCGCCGGGCGCGGGCACGGTGTACGTGCGCCACTGTTCAGCGCCAGTCTCCGCGTCGAACGCCGCGACGAATCCGCGGATGCCCATCTCGCCGCCCGACGCGCCGACGAGGACCTTGCCGTCGGCGACGAGCGGCGCCAGCGACATGTAGTACCCGCTCTTGTTGTCCGCAACGCGCTTCGTCCACACCTCCGCGCCGGTCTTCGCGTCGAGCGCCACCAGCACAGCCTCGCCCGCCGCGAAAAACACCTTGTCCTCGTATAGCGCCACGCCGCGGCTGGTCCCGTGAAGCAGCACGACGTCCTCAGGCAGAGGCCGTTTATAGCGCCAGAGCAGGCTGCCGGTCTTCGCGTCGAGCGCGATCACCTGATTGCCCGGCGTCGCGACGAACATGACGCCGTTGTTGACCATCGGCGGCGCCTCGTGACCGTTCGTCATCCCCGTTGCGAACACCCACGCCGGTTGCAGCCGCGCGACGTTGGCCGGCGTGATCTGATCAGCGGGGCTGTATCCCCAACCGTCGTATGTGCGCCGGACCAGGAGCCAGTCGCTGTCCTCCGGATTTTTAAGGCGCTCGGCCGTCACCGGCTTGTAATTCCGCAGGATCGCCGAAACTGGAGGCGGTGGCGCGGGCGGCGCGGACGCGGGCGGTTGTTGCGCCCCCACCGCCGGAACCAGCAGCGCAAGTACGCCGGCCGCCGCGAACGCGTACAAATTCCTCATGTCATCCCTTCTGGAACCCGATCGGTGAGGTGAACGGTTTCGCCACCACCAGCTTCCCGTCCGCGATCGTCAGCGGCAGCGCCGGCAACACCCGAGGCGCGGGTCCATCGACGACCTTGCCTCCGTCCTTCGGATCGAACATCGAATCGTGGCAGGGGCACGACAGCATCTGTTCGGGGGCCAGCCAGGTATCGACGTCACAGCCGGTGTGCGTGCAGATACTCGTGTACGCGACCACACCGTCGGCCGCCCGCGTGCGCGTCTCGGCCGACAGTTTCTCCGGGTCGAGCCGCAGCAGCAGAATCTGATTCAATCGCGTGCCACTGCGCACCGTCCGGCTCCCCGGCTCCATCGCCCACACCATCGTCGGCGCGGCGCCGGTGGAAATGTCGCGTGGTGTGAGGGGGGTCCTGGTGGAGTCGCCCGGCCTGACAAGGAGGTCGCCCTCCTCCGGCCTGACTGCCGCGCGATCGTCCTGGGCCCCGGCTTCGCGCGGGCCGAAGCGCGCTCCGAGGCCAAGGACAAGCCCGGCCTTCAACACAACTCGCCGGCTGGCATCCATCAGGTGAGCGGATTATAGCTGCGGGGCGGGTTTCCGCTCGGCTATGCGTATTCTTCAATCGGCGGGCAGGAGCACATCAGGTTACGGTCGCCGTACGGATTATCGATCCGCCCGACGCTCGGCCAGTGTTTGTTCGCGCGCACAAACGGCAGTGGGAACGCCGCCTGCTCACGCGAGTACGGATGCGGCCAATCCTTGGCGGTGACGGCGCCCGCGGTGTGTGGCGCGTTCTTCAGGACGTTGTCCTTCGCGTCCGCCTTGCCGTCGATCACCGCCTGAATCTCGGCGCGGATCGCGATCAGCGCGTCGCAGAAGCGATCGAGCTCGTCCTTCGCTTCGCTTTCCGTCGGTTCCACCATGATGGTGCCCGCGACCGGGAACGAGACCGTCGGCGCGTGGAAGCCGTAATCCATCAGCCGCTTCGCGACGTCGGACTCGTCGATGCCGCTCGCGGCCTTCAGCGGGCGCAGATCGAAAATCATCTCGTGCGCCACGCGGCCGTTGGGTCGCGTGTACAGCACCGGGAAATACGGCTCGAGCCGAGACTTCAGGTAGTTCGCGTTCAGGATCGCGTAGCGCGTCGCGTCGGTCATGCCGGTCTTGCCGAGCATTTTCATGTACGCGTACGAGATCAACAGGATGCTCGCGCTGCCCCACGGCGCCGCCGACAGCGCGTGGATCGCTTTGGCGCCGCCGGTGTGGATCATCGGATGGCCCGGCAGGTACGGCGCCAGATGCGCCGCCACGCCGATCGGTCCCATGCCGGGACCACCGCCGCCATGCGGGATCGCAAACGTCTTGTGCAGGTTGATGTGGCACACGTCCGCGCCGATCGACGCCGGGCTGGTGAGGCCGACCTGCGCGTTCATGTTCGCGCCGTCCATGTACACCTGACCGCCCCGCTCATGCACGATCGCGCAGATGTCCTGGATGCTCTCCTCGAACACGCCGTGCGTGGAGGGATACGTCACCATCAGCGCCGCCAGGCGATCCTTGTGCGCGTCAGCCTTCGCCGTCAGATCCGCGACGTCGATGTTGCCGTCCGCGGTGCTGGCGACGACGACGACATCCATGCCGACCATGGCGGCGCTGGCGGGGTTGGTGCCGTGCGCGGACGCCGGGATCAGGACGAGATTGCGATGCGACTCGCCGCGATCCTTGTGGTACTGCCGGATCACCATCAACCCCGCGTACTCGCCTTGCGCGCCGGAGTTTGGCTGGAGCGATGCGGCCGCGAATCCCGTGATCGCGCAGAGCATCTGTTCGAGTTCGCGGAAGATCTGCTGGTAGCCTGCGGTCTGGTCAACCGGGGCGAACGGGTGCAGCTTGCCGAACTCGGGCCACGTGATCGGCAGCATCTCCGACGCCGCGTTCAGCTTCATCGTGCACGAGCCGAGCGGAATCATCGACGTGTCGAGACCGATGTCCTTGCGCTCCAGGTTGCGGATGTAGCGCATCATCTGCGTTTCGGAGTGATGCGTATTGAACACCGGATGCGTCAGGAACGGCGTCGTCCGCGCGAGGCCGGCCGGATACGTCGGCTCGAGACCCGCCGCTGACTTGTCGAACACGACCGACGTCGCCGCCGCGCCAGCCGCGAACACCGCCAGCAGCGAGAGGATGTCGCCCTTGTCCACCGTTTCGTCGAGCGCCACGTGAATGGTGTTGTCCATCCGGTAGCCAAGGTTGATGCCGGACTCCTGCGCGGCCTTCAGAATCTGCCCAACGGCCTGCACGCCGCCAGGCGCCTCGAAGCGCGGCGTGTCGAAGTACTGATCGTTCAGCTGACGGAATCCGATGCGCTCGAGCTCGCGCGTCAGCAGCTTCGCGTACGCATGAACACGCGTCGCGATGGCTTTCAGTCCCTTCGGACCGTGGTACACCGCGTACAGCCCGGCGATGTTGGCCAGCAGCGCCTGCGCGGTGCAGATGTTCGATGTCGCCTTCTCGCGGCGAATGTGCTGCTCGCGCGTCTGCAGCGACATGCGGTACGCGGTGTTGCCGTGGACGTCGATCGACACGCCGATGATGCGTCCCGGCGCTTGGCGGACGTGCTTCGCCAGCGTCGCGAAGAACGCCGCGTGGGGTCCACCGTAACCGAGCGGGACGCCGAAACGCTGCGAGTTGCCGTACACGACGTCAGCGCCCATTTCACCAGGAGGCGTCAGCAGCGTGAGGCTGAGCAGATCGGTGCCGACGGCGACAAGGACGCCGGCTTTCTTCGCGCGCGCAATAAACGCACGCAGATCGTGGATGCGGCCTGCGTTGTCCGGCGTCTGGACGAGCGCGCCGAACACGCGGTCGCCGAACTCTGTCTGGTCGAGGAGTTCGACGGGGACGAGGACGATCTCGATCTCCAGCGGTTCCGCGCGCGATCGCAGGACGTCGAGCGTCTGCGGATAGCACGAGTCCGCCACCAGAAACTGCGGCGCGCCGGTGACGCCGTCAATCCGCTTCCCCTGCACCCGCGCCAGCATCGTCATCGCTTCCGCGGCGGCGGTGGCTTCGTCGAGCAACGACGCGTTCGCGACCTCCATCCCCGTCAGGTCGCGCACCATCGTCTGGAAATTGAGGAGCGATTCGAGGCGGCCCTGGGCGATCTCCGCCTGGTACGGCGTGTAGGGCGTGTACCAGCCGGGATTCTCGAGCACGTTCCGCAGAATCACGCTCGGCGTGATCGTGTCGTAGTAGCCGTAGCCGATGAACGAGCGTGCGATCTGATTGCGCGCGCCGACCGCGCGAAGCGACTTCAGGAACTCGTGCTCGCTCTGGCCTTCCGGCAGGTTCAGCGGCGACTTGAGGCGGATGCGCGGCGGGATGGCTTCGTCCATCAGCGCGTCGAGAGTGGGCGCGCCGACGGCCTTCAGCATCGCCGCCGTTTCGTCTGCGTCGGGTCCGATGTGGCGGGATTGGAAAGACTCGAAATCAAAAACCATAAGCTTACTTGACGAGCGCTTCGTATTGCGCGGCGTCGAGGAGCGCGGCGGCTTCGCTCGGAACAGTCATCTTGATGACGACCATCCAGCTGTCGTGCGGATTCGCGTTCACCGTCTCAGGTTTGTCCTTCAGCGCCGAGTTGACCTCGACGATTTCGCCGGTGACCGGCGAGTAGAGCTCCGAGACCGCCTTCACCGATTCGATCGTGCCGAAGGACTGGCCCTGCTTCACCTTCGCGCCAACCTCCGGGAGTTCGACGTAGACGACGTCGCCAAGTTGCTGCTGGGCGTAGTCGGTGATGCCGACCTTGCCGTTGTCGGCGGTCAACTCGATCCACTCGTGGTCTTTCGTATATTTGAAGCCGGTCGGGTATGCCATGACGTTTTCCTCAACGCAGGCCTAAATGGCCTGCGCTACTTGACGGTCTAAACGGCCTGCGCTACTCAACGCAGGCCTAAATGGCCTGCGCTTACGTGACTTTCGTAGGCCTGCGCTACTTCGCTCTCTTGTAAAACGGCATCGGGACGACGCGCGCGCGGGTGCGGCGGCCGCGAATATCGATGTCGAACTCGGTGTCTGTGGCCGTGTGCTCGATCGGCAGGTACGCCATGCCGATGGCTTTCTTCACGTGCGGCGTCTGCGTGCCGCTGGTGACCATGCCAACCTTGGCGTCGCCGACGTAGGCGTCGTAGCCATGGCGGCCGATGCCGCGCTCGAGCATTTCAAAGCCGATGATCTTGCGTGTCGGACCGCTCGCCTTCTGCTCGCGCAGTTTGCTCGCGCCAATGAAGTCGTCTTTCTTCCAGCCGACGATCCAGTTCAAGTCCGCTTCAACCGCGGTGATCGTCTGGTCGATATCGTTGCCGTGGAGGCGCATGCCGGCTTCGAGGCGCAGCGTGTCGCGCGCGCCGAGGCCGCAGGGGATCACGTCGGCCGCTTTGCCGGATTCAAGGAGCGCCAGCCAGACCTTGTCGGCCTGCGCGGGCGGCACGAAGATTTCGAAGCCGTCCTCGCCGGTGTAGCCGGTGCGCGAGACCGTCGCGCGCACGTTGGCGACTTCCCCGTGACCGAACCAGTAGTACTTCATGCTCGCCAGGTCCACGCCGGTGAGCGGCTGAAGGACGTTCAGCGCCTCGGGTCCCTGGATGGCAATGAGCGCGTAGCGCGAACTCGAGTCGACGGCGACCGCGTCGCCGACGCCTTGAATGTGCTCGACCATCCACGCGTAGTCGTTCGCGATGTTGCCGGCGTTGACGACGAGCAGAAAGTGCGCGGGCCCGAGCCGGTACACCAACAGGTCGTCCACGAACGTGCCCTGCGGCGTGAGGAGGCCCGAGTACTGCGCCTGCCCGACCGCCAGCCTCGACGCGTCGTTGGACGAGATGCGCTGAACGGCCGCGAGCGCGTCCTTGCCGGCAATCTCGATCTCGCCCATGTGGGAGACGTCGAAGATGCCTGCCCGCGTGCGGACGGCGGCGTGTTCGTTCGAGAGGCCGCTGTACTCGACGGGCATATCCCAGCCGCCGAACGGGACCATTTTGGCTCCCGAGGCGCGGTGACGGGCGTTGAGCGGCGTTTTCTTTAAGGGTGTGTCGGTCGCCTGTTCCATTGGGGGCTGCAAAAGTCTGAGCGGAAACAGGTAACGGTACTATGCGCGTTCACACCCGGTCAAGAATCAGCGTACGGCCGCGGGGCCGCGCCGCCCCGCAGCCGCACCCCTACTCGATTCCGGCTATCTCCTGGTGACTGTCAGGTTGATCAGCTCCTTACCGATCCACGCCCCGAGCGTGCTGCTGACGAGGATCAGCAGCCCCCCGGCCACGAGGACGATCGGAAAGATGGAACCTCCGCCGCCCCACATCAGGACAACGGCCATCGCCGCGGCGGCGCCGGCTGCGATCCCCAGGCCTGATACGCGGAGCGCCCCCCCGATCAGGCCGACGGCAAACAGAGAGCCCATCGTGAATGCCGCCGCTCGACCCGAGTTCAGGAACCACGGGTCATGCACGCCGCCGAACCACGGCACCCACATGAGTGCCTCGAGTGAGTGGACAGCGACAAACGTCAGCAGTCCGAGCGCGAAGCCGAACCACCGGGCGGCGACGTTCGCCTTCAATAGGCGCACCTTTCTTTACCGGTAATGCACCCGGGGTCCGAGGAGCCGCTCGCGAAGAAGCAGCCCACGACCGTCAGGTTGCAGACGTTGCACGACCAACTGGTCCACACTTGCCACCACGAGCTCGAGGAGCACCCATTCTTGGAGTAGCAGAGGTCGTGGTTGTCGCAGCACGGGCGCACGACCGACCCATCGAGCCAGTGGAAATCGTCGCAGCCTGGCTCGTTCGCGTAAACCGTCGGCATGAAGAACTGCGCCAGCCTATTCGGCTTGGCCGGCCCACAGTCCCTGGCAACGGTTCCGTCCTTGGACATCAGCGTCCTGAAGTGATGCGCGGCAATCAGCTGCAGGTTCAGCCACGTCGAGTCGGGCGTGAACGGCCAGCCTCCGTAATTGGCCTTCAACTCTTCCGCTCCGATGATCACCGAGTTGGTCATCAGTCCATGAAGCGTATACGCAAACACGCGATCCTTTTCGAACCAGACAGCCGTGCCGACGGACACCCCGTGCTGTGTCAGCGTGCTGACCAGCACCGGGCCCTGCACGAAGCGCCCTTTCGAGATCTCTCGGCGGGAGTAGGTCTGCCTGGTCAACTTGGCGACGAGACCATTCGCCCACACCGTTTCGAGCTCGTTCACGTCGCTCTCGACGTCGCGTCGCGCGCCGCTCTTCGGCCGCATTGTGCCACGATCCCAGACCAGGTTCGTCGTCCCGTCCTTGTCGAAGCCGTATGCCTGTCGCGTCGCCCAATCAAGCGTTGGCTTCACGAGAGCGGGATCGCTCAGGGCCTGAACGGGCGTGCCGCCACTCGGCTCGTAGGAGAGCGTGTCGTGCGCGCCATCAATCCGGTTCAGGCGCAGCCGGGAGCGCTCGTTACCCGCTTGGTCCTTCAGCGTCGTACGCACGTCTCCGATCAACCCCCGCTCGGCCACCGCCGAGTGTCCGTCACGGAACTTCGTGGTCAGGCGCACGGTCTGGGATTCGAGGGCGTAGTACGTCGCGCCCTTCTCTCCAGGATTGCCCGCATGTTTCTGACCACCGGGGATGATCTGGACAGACGCGTTCGCGTTTGCCTGCGCCGCCGCCCCGACCACCCCACCGGACCGGGGCCACACCACGGCTCCGGTCACGAGCACTGCGACTGAGAACGCTAGCCACTTCTTCATTGTGTCTCTCCCCTCGCTCGTGGAAAACGCGTGAACTCACGGCGATGTCGCCGCTCCTGTCTCGCTTTCCAATTTCGCCGGAGACACCCGGCCGTCAGGGATTTCAGACCGCCGATTCCACCTCCTCCGTGTCCCCAGAGTCCGAACCGTCTTGCCACCCGTCGCCCGTCGCACGGTCTTCGACCGGAGCCGGACCTTGAACGGGAAATCGCAGGTACGACTGCAGCGTGTGATAACTGATGTCGAGTGACCGGCAGGCTTCGCGCTTATTTCCCTCGCACCGATCGAGCACCAGACGCGCGTATCGACTCGCCCACGCGCGCAGACTGTCGTTTCGCCGCAGCGACGGGGCCAGTGTGCTGGCGTAATCGCCCCGCACAGTGAGCGGAAGGTCATCGAGCTCGATCACGTCAGACACGGCCAGCGTCACAGCGCGTTCCATCAACCGTTCGAGCTCGCGCACATTGCCCGGCCAGTCGTGCGCGATCAGCGCGTCGGACGCGCCGGCGGACAACCGCAACTGCCGCGTGGCCCGATGCCGCTCGAGGAAGTAGAGCGCCAACTCGAGAATGTCGGGCCTCCGCTCGCGCAGCGTCGGCACCCGGATGTCCACGCCGCTCAGGCGATAGAACAAGTCCTCGCGAAACAGCCGCTGCTCGACCAGGCCCGACAGACTGCGGTTGGTCGCCGCCACGATGCGAATGTCGACGCGGTGGCTGCCGTTCCCCCCGACGCGCTCCACAGCGAGATCCTGAATCGCACGCAGGAGCTTCGCCTGCGCGGACAGGGACAGATCCGACACTTCGTCAAGAAAGAGTGTGCCGCCCTCTGCCGCCTCGAACTTTCCCCGTCGCCCGCGAACACCGGTTGCTGTGCGATCCTCGATGCCGAAGAGTTCCGCTTCGAGCAACGACTCGACCAGCGCCGCGCAGTTGATGGCCACGAACGGACCAACCCGGCGCCGGCTCAACTCGTGAATCTGGCGAGCCACCAATTCCTTCCCAACGCCGCTCTCACCCTCCAGTAGGACGGTGAAGTCGGTCGCGGCGACGCGCTCGATCGCGGCGCGCAGCTCCAACATCACGTCCGTCGATCCAATCAGCGGCGCAGCGCCGTCCCTCGAGAGACGGGCTGTGCCAAGCAGTCCGGCTCGCGCCAGGAGCACCCGTGAGCGTTCAATCTCCAGCACGAGCGCGCCGAGATGCGCGGCGGCGCCCAGCATCTGAAAGTCCCACTCGCCCAGCCGGCAACCCGGATCGAATGTCGCTTCGAGCAATCCCTGCATCGCCGGATCCGCGCCGGGGACCTCGAGCGTGACGGACTCGGGACCGTTCGCGTCGTTGCGATTGACCCATCGACTCCCGCTCTCACGCAAGCGTACGGAGCGGACCGGGATGACGCGACGCAGGGTCTCTTCAAACGCACCTCGCATCAACGAGATGTCCAGGCGGTGGTCAAGCGACCTTGTGAGGGCCGCGAGCAAGTTGGTGAGCGCCTCGCGACGGTCGCGCTGACGGGGCGGATGAATGGGCATGACGCCGCCGACTCCAAATCGGATGCCAGCCTCGTCTTTGGCGTCACACTCAGAAACGCCGCGGTAATCGCTGATTTCGATCGCCATCTCAGATGACCTGCGGGGTAACCCGTTCCCGGTTTCCCTCGACGAACCACGGAAGGTGCCGGTCGAACGCAATCGCTCCGCGGTAGCACACCCAGGTCGGACGCACTCTGACGACCGCGCATCGCAGAACCTGGCCTCGGACACTGGCCCGATCCGTTCCGGTCTCCACCTGCAGTTCCACGGGCGCGCCCGGCAGCAGCCGATGACTTGTCTCGATCAGCGCACCACCGGCCGAGACGTCGATCAGTCGCGCGCGATGTCCAGGCCTCACGCACGCCGACACGATGCCGTGCGCGTCCTGAGCGTCGAATCGGCGCATGCCGCGTCGGTCCGATCGGCTGTCTCTCATAACTGCCTCCATTGCCGCGTGCCGGGATCGAATTTCATCACCCGGGTCTTCCCGGTCTCGCCAAATATGCGCACGGCGTACTGCGTGTCGTGCCGGCCGCGGATATACACGGTGCCGGAGGACGAAGTGCCCATCGCGCTGAAGCTCGCGAGGCTGCCGGCGCCCAGGCGGATCGGGTCGGCGCCAGGTGGCGTGCCCCCGCTATCCACTGGCGGCAGCCCCGGAATCGCGCCGAACTCAACGCCGCTGAACTGCTCCGGCAAGCGCTCGAGTGCGCCAATCGGCACGTCCACCCCGCGCTGAATGTCGCGGGTCAGCACGCCGTTGCGGTTGCCGTCCAGATACACCGCGTAGCTGTAGCCACTCGACGCTTGCGTGAACTGCACGGCGACGGTCGCCGATCGCATGACGGCTTCCATGCGCGCGCGCTGAAAGCGGCCGGACAGATGGCGCGCCGCACCGTTCGCGCGATAGTCGTCGATGCCGGCCATGTATCCCGGCACCGCCGTACCGAGCAGCGTGACGCCGATCGCCATGACCATCGACAGTTCGACGAGCGAATAGCCGTTGGAGCGGGTCAACAAGGTCATCACCGTTTGACGTCCGGACGCGCACGCAGCCGCACGCGCCCGGACTCGTTGCCCTACTGCGGGATCGATCGATCGTGATCCGCCTTCGCGGCGCCGATCGTGATCTGCGGCTTCAGCTTCAGGAAGCTCTTCTCCCCGACGCCCCGCACGTTCATCAACTCCTCG
>JAYVMG010000325.1:0-9137 GCA_043759095.1 Acidobacteriota bacterium
ACCATTTCAAAGATGGGTCGCTGCAAGACGAAACGGCCGTGTTTTCGCAGCGCGGGCGTTTTCAACTGATCAGCGATCATCTCGTGCAGAAAGGGCCAACGTTCGACCGTCCGCTGGACATGATGATCGACCGACCGACCGGCCACGTCGTCGTGCGCTACAAGAACGAGCATGGCGAAGAGACGGTCGACGACGAGCACATGGACCTCCCGCCAGACCTCGCCAACGGGCTGATCATCACCTTGCTCAAGAATGTGCGGCAGGACGCCTTGCCGCCCAGCGTGTCGCTCGTCGCCGCCACGCCCAAGCCCAGATTGGTGAAGGTCACCGTGGCGGTCGCCGGCACGGAGCCGTTTTCGGTAGCTGGGTCAGCGCGCAAGGCCACTCACTACGTGCTGAAAATTGACATTGGCGGGATCGCTGGCTTCGTCGCCCCTCTGGTCGGTAAACAACCGCCGGACTCCCATGTCTGGATACTCGACGGGGAGGCCCCGGCCTTCGTGCGGTCGCGGGCGGCGACGTTCATGGGAGGACCGGTCTGGCAGACGGACCTCGTGAGTCCTGTCTGGCCGCGTGGACGATGACCCGTGTCAACGTGAGCTTCGGCGCCTCGATCGTTGATGCATGACGCCGACGATCGCCTACGCGATTCTGCTCCTGGTCGTGCTCCAACGCATTGGGGAACTCTGGTATGCAGCGAAGAACATCAGGGCGCTCAAGGCGCGAGGAGCGATTGAATACGGACGAAGGCATGATCCGCTCCTCGTGCTGCTTCACGCCCCGTGGCTCCGTGCGATCGCGATCGGTATCCGAGCTGATCCGGCCGTCCGGACCGTCCCACCGGTTTTCTTCGTGCTGTTGCAGCCGTTGCGTTTCTCGGCGCTCGCGACGCTCGGACCCCATTGGACGACGCGAGTCATCACGATTCCTGGCGCGTCCCTCGTGAACCGCGGCCCGTATCGGTTCATCAGACACCCCAACTACCTGGTCGTCACTGGAGAAATGGCGCTCCTGCCGTTAGTGTTCGGACAGGTCGCGAACGCGATCTTCTTTTCCGTGCTGAACGGCGTACTGTTGGCGTGGCGCATTCGGGTTGAGGACGCTGCGCTTCGCCTACGTCGCGCCTGATGCCACTTCACGACAATTGACGGCGCACGTCGCGTCCAACTGTGGTCAGTTCTGGCGCGACCGTCGAGACTCTGCACGCCTCGGGGCATGTCCGCAGCTTCAAAGGGCAGTTTTCTGAACAGAGAAATCAAGAGCGTGTACCTCTTCACCAAGCGGTGATTAGATCGCCTCGGTCACCCTCGGTACTCGTACGATACCCGCCTACGCTGTGTTCCCGTGTCTCACCACGGCAGGCAGTTCGACGCCACCCTTCCCCAGCCAACGATGATCGACTGTCGAACTTGAGCGCACGCCAGAGTCAGGAGGCTCAATCCGCAAGTCCTCGCGCTCAGCCGCACGGAAGGCAACGTTCAGAATAGGATTGGCGAATGAAGAAGGCATTCGACCTGGTCGTCATTGGCACCGGATCCGCGGCGGCAGCGGCTGCCTCGCGTTGCCGCGCACTGCCGGATGGACCGTCGCGATCGTGGACTCGCGGCCGTTCGGCGGCACGTGCGCGCTGCGGGGCTGCGATCCCAAGAAGGTACTCGTCGGCGCGGCGGAAGCCATCGACTGCATTCGGCGCCTGGACGGGAAAGGCATCGTGCCGGCCGGGACGCGGATCGACTGGCGGGGCTTGATGGCGTTCAAGCGGTCGATCATCGCGGCCGTGCCGCGGAGCCGCGAAGAGGGGTTCGCCAAGAAGGGCATCGAGGCCTTTCACGGCCGCGCGCATTTCATGGGGCCGACCACGATCGCGGTCGGCGACGACGAACTGGAAGGCCGGCACGTCCTCGTGGCCACCGGCGCGAAACCGGCCGATCTGGCCATCCCCGGGCGCGAGCACCTCATCACGAGCGAACAATTTCTCGAGCTCGGCGATCTGCCATCGAGCATCGTGTTCGTGACCGGCGGGTATATCTCGTTCGAATTCGCGCACGTCGCGGCCAGAGCCGGCGCGCGGATCACGATTATGCACCGCGGGGAGCGGCCTCTGGAGTTGTTCGACCCGGAGCTCGTCGAGCTGCTCGCGGCGCGCACGCGCGCGCTCGGCATCGATCTCCAGCTCCGCACCGACGTGACCGGCATCGAGCGATCGGGCGAGGGATTCGTCGTCCACACCTCGACGGGCGGCGGCGCGCGAACCGTCGAATCCGCACTCGTCGTCCACGGCGCCGGCCGAGTCCCCGAAATCGACGATCTGGGTCTGGACACCGCCGGCGTCGCGTGGGATCGGCGCCGCGGTGTGACCGTGAACAGGTATCTCCAAAGCGTGTCGAATCCCGCGGTCTACGCGGCCGGCGATGCCGCCGCCAGCGGCGGTCCGAGACTGACACCGGTCGCCGGTTACGACGGTCGCATCGTGGCGACGAACCTGCTCGAGGGCAACACGGTGACGCCCGATTATGCGATCGTGCCGAGCGTCGTCTTCACGATGCCGCCACTGGCGTCGGTGGGCCTTGGCGAGCAGGCCGCGCGCGCGCGGGGCCTGACATTCGTGACGCATCACGAGCGCACCGAGGGGTGGTATTCGTCCAGGCGCATCGGCGAGGACACGTCAGTCTTCAAGGTCTTGGTGGACGAGAGCGGCGGGCGCGTGCTGGGCGCGCACGTCTTGGGTCCTCACGCTGAAGAAGTGATCAACCTCTTCGCCGTGGCCATGCGCGCCGGTATGCCGGCGGCGGATCTCAAGTCCATGTTCTTCGCCTATCCGACGAGCGCGTCCGACGTGCCTTACATGGTCTGAACCCCGGACTGCTTTTGTCAACGAAATCTGGCCCCCCAGCGATGCCGAAATCTGGCCCCCCTTGCGGTTGACGGACGTTCTTCTTGACCTCTCTGCGTACCCGATGATGGCGGTGGGCGCTTGTGGAAAACTGTCTTCAGTTTTCCAAGGAGCGGTGGGCGCGTTCTGTGCGTCCACGGGTCCGTCAGCGTCCACGGCCGCGTGTGCGGATCACCCTTTCTTTTGCCGCTTTTCGAGCGTGCGGCGAAACCGATAGGACTCGTGGCCGGTGTCGATGATGTGCGCGCGATCGGTGATCCGATCGAGGACGGCCTTGCACAACCGCGCGTTCGGGATCACCTGGGTCCATTCCGAGAACGGCAGATTCGTGGTGAGGATGAGCGCCGCGCGCTCGGTCCGGTCGGCGATGATCTGAAACAGCAACTCGGCGCCGACGTCGGCGAGCGGCACGTAGCCGACCTCGTCGATCGCGATCACGTCATACCGCGCATAGCGAGCGAGCACGCGGGCGAGCTGCATCGCGTGCTTCGCTTCGACCAGCTCATTGACGAGCGCGGCGGCGGTGGTAAATCGCACGCGCCGCTTCTGCCGACAGGCCGCCACGCACAGGCCCGTCAACAGATGGGTCTTGCCGGTCCCACAGTCGCCGATCAGCACGACGGGCTCGGTGCGCGCAATGTAGCCCCCGTCGGCGAGCTCGCGGATCTGCGTCGCCGACACCTTGGCCGCCTGGCTGAAGTCGAACTCGTCAAGGGTCTTGACGCGCGGCAGATGCGCGTCCTTCAGGCGCCGCGCGATCGCATGGCGCTCGCGCTCATCGACCTCGGCGGCGAGCAGGGCTTCCAGGTAGCCGAGGTGCGTGTGCCGCTCGCGCACGGCTTGCGCGGCGAGCGCGCCGCACTGCGCGCCGACGGTCGGGAGGTGCAGCCCTTTGCAGTGCTGGAGGATGGTGGCTTCTTGCACCGCGAGCGGCGTGGCGCTCATCGGCCGGCCTCCTGTGACACCAGCGTGTCGTACGCCGCCACACTGGGCAGCGGCCGGTCGTACTGAGCCAGCAGCGCGCCGATCGCGATCGGCGCCATCGGCGGACGCTCGAGCGTCGCGGTGAGGAGCAGATGCCGCACCGCGGCCTGGTCACTGCACCCCATCCGCAGCGCGACGTCGACGGATCGCTGCAGCGCGGCCGCCCCGTAGGTCCGCGCCAGTTGCAACACGCCGATCATCTGGCGCGTCCCGGCCTGTTTGCCATGCCGCCCGATCAACTGCGCCCACAGGGTGTCGTAACTCGCCGGCCACAGGCCGCGCGCGCGGCATTGCGCCAACGGCGTCGAGCCGGCCAACGCGCCGGGCTTCCGCGCGAGCACGTCGAGGTAGTGCTCCAAATCCAGGACCGGCTCGAACCGCACGTACGACCGCTCGTGCCGCGCGAGACAGTGCCCATCGGCCCACAGCTCGAGGTGGGCCGAGCCCAGCTTCGCTTCGACACACGTGCCCACCGCCGCGGGCACGGAGTACGGATTGGTCTTCACCCGCACACACCCGGCCCCGTCCACCTGCGGGAAGCTGACTTCCTGGAGGTCAAACGGCTCGGTGGCCAGCGGCCGCAGGGTCGCGCGCTCGATCGTCATCGCCTCGCCGACCGTCTGGGTCCGCCCCTGGATCACGCGCGCCTCGTCGGCGCGACATCCGGCGAGCAGCTGCGCATTCAGCGCGTCGAGGTCGTCGGCCTGCGGGAGCGGGACCCAGTGATTGCGCCGGAAGTAGCCCGCTTCCCCTTCCACGCCGCCTTTCTCGTGCCCTTCGCCCGGCGTACAAAACTGCGCGTCGAACTGCCAATGGGATCGAAACGCGAGGAACCGGGTCGTCTCCTCGCGTCGGAACCCGCGCAGGATCTTGCGGACCGCGCTGGACAGATTGTCGTACCGCAAGGTCGCGAACAGGCCCCCGAAGTACGCGAACGCGCCTTCATGCGCTTCGAGAAACGCTTGCTGCGTCGCGCGCGGATACGCGCGGTGGAACGCCGCGCCACTCGCCATGCTCCGCACACAGAACACCTGTAGCGTGACCTCGTCGTCGCCGAGGATCGCGACCGCTTCGTACCAATCGACTTGGGCCTCGCGGCCCCAGTCGTACGTTTGGGGCACGCACACCAGCCGGCCGCTCAGGCCCTGCGCACGCTTCCAGCCCCGCACATACTCGCGCACCGTCGAGGCCGCGACCGGCGCCTCCGGGCGCTCGCGACACAGCCGATCGTGGATGCGGCGCGCCGTGTGGCGCTGCTTGCGCGGCGCCATCCGGTCGGCCTCCAGAATCCGATCGATGAAGTCTTGCACCGGGGCCAACGTCGGCTTCGCCCGCGCCTGATACACCCGCGCCGGCGGCACCGCATCGGCCAACGCCTGCCGCACCACGCGCCGATGCACGCCCAGCGTGCGGGCCACCCCTTTAATCGTCCCGACGCCGAACTGATACTCCCGTCGAATCTCTGCGAACAACTCCACGCGGGCTCTCCTGTCCAACCAACCCTCCTCGATCCCGCGGGGATCGATACGGGTCAGTCAGCGTAGCAGGGGGGCCAGATTTGGGCATCAAAGGGGGCCAGATTACGGTAGCGAAATCAGGGGGCTCTATCAGACCACCATCTGACGTTCAGCGGCCCTGTGGCGATTCCCGGCGTCTCGCTGGCAGCCGGCACGTACGTGTTCAGGTTCCCCGTGCAGTCTGCCGCGAACGTCATCCAGGTACTGAGCGAAGATCGCTCGATCATCTATGCGATGTTCATGACGATGCCGACGATGCGAGACGAGGCGACGGAGCAACATGAAGTGCTCTGGGAAGCTCGGACCGATGCGCCGCCGGCGATCAGGGCTTGGTTCCTTCCGGACAGAACAACGGGTCATGAACTGATTTATCCGACAGGTGTCGGGCAAGGCGAGCAACCAGGTGGCGATGAAGTGACGGAGACGATTGGGACAGACAGCCTTCCCGAGCTCCCTTGATCAGGGGAGCGTCACCCACCCGGGCCGTCGATCTTGTCGACGGCCCGGCTCACGGCGAAGTGGCAGGCCTTATCCTCCATATTGCCCGGCCTGGTGTATGGTGGTGGCGGCCCCTCGACAGGTCGTCTTGGGGTTAGCATCCCGTGACAGGCATCGAGAAAGTTCGACGTTCACGGCGCGACCGAGATCGTGGTGTAAGCCGTACGCTGGGGAATCATTTCACATGACCGTGCCGAGATGTGGCTGACGACGCTCGAACGAGCAAAGCGGCTGACGAGAATCGTCGTCGGTTTTACTGTGCTCGCGTTGGGCGTGGCTCTGCTTGTGCTCCCGGGACCGGGAATTCTGATCATCGCCGGCGGTCTCATGATCCTGGGCGCAGAATTCGTGTGGGCCCGAAGACTCCTCGACCGTTTCAAGGCACAGGTCCAGGCGGCGCGCGACGCGTTCCAAGGGCGCCGACCCGGCTGAGCGCCGCCGCTCCAGGTTCCCCAGGCGCCCGACGTCACTTTCGAAAAACCTTCCGATAGCCGCCTGCCACGAGCGCGGAGACGTCTGCCATGATGCGCGGCAGGCGTAGGCCACCCGGATAGGCCAGATAATGCGGCTCCCAGATCGGGTTGAACTTGTCCTTATACGCACGAAGTCCTTGGAAGTTGTAGGCGGATTCGCCGTGCTCGTACAAAAAAGCGCCGAGCCGATTCCAGAGCGAGGCCGCTGGCGAGTCTTCGAAACCGGACAAGGGCGCCATGCCCAACGCGAACCAGCGATACCCCTGTTCTTTGCCCCACTTCATCGCATGCACGAAAAGAGCCTCCATCACGCTTTTGGGCGCGTCACAGTGATACCGCATCAGATCGATCGACAGCTCCACATGTTGCGGGCCGGCCCAGATATTCGCGAAGGCCTGAATTCGGCCGCCGCGCTCGATGACGGCGACGGGGAACCGTGAAACGTAGGCCTCGTCAAAAAACCCGAGCGAGAACCCTTTCTCGGCGCTCGCCTTTGCTGCGAGCCAGTCATCGGACACGACGCGGAGCTGGTCCATGATCGCTGGAACCCCCGCCGGATCGACGATTCGAAAGGAGCCACCGTCTTTCTCCAACCGGCGAATCACTTGGCGATACTTGGCCCCCTGGCCGCCCTCCAGTGCGAACGTTGTCAAGTCCACCTTCCCTTCTTCCCCCAGCTTCACGAACGTCAGGCCGAAATCGGCATATCGATGCAGATGAGTTTTGCCAACTTCATAAAAGACCGGAACGCCGCCAAAATCATCGCACCGTTCGAGGAAGCGGCGAATGAGATCGCTGAGCCGATCGTCTGGTCCAACCGGATCGCCGAGCGCGACCCACGTCCGTCCCTGTACGCCGTACATGACAAACGCGGTTCGATCGTCGTTGAACAGGAGCGCCTTGTCTCGGAGATACATCAGACAGGGGAACGTGGAAGTCTGCGCGGCGATCGCCGTCCCGGCGTCCTCAAGATCGGCATCGGCGGGCGCGGGCGCCTCGTGAGGGGCATACCCGATCAAACGGGCAAATCCAAACAACAGCAGGGCCACGGCCGCGCCCACCGAGGCTCGAAGAAATCGTGAGGCTTCACCCTGGACCTCGAACTGCCACCACAGCTCGTGCGAGTAGTCCACGTGCTTGAATGCGAACAGCCCCAGCCAGACGGAGGCTCCCAACGCGCCGGCCAGTGCCGCGATCCACGCCACGGAGAAGCGCGTGTCGAAAAAGGCGGCGCGGCGATCGAAGGCTGGCCGCGCGCGCCGCAACACCAGGAAGACCAGCAGCAGCATCATCGCCTCTTCGTAATCGAATCCTTTCAGCAAAGATACCGCCATCCCTATGATGATCGTGGTTCCCGTCAGGTAGTAGGCGGCATCGAGGCGCCGCGCTAGCCCTTGCGAAAGAATCAGCAGCGCCGCGCCGGCCACGCTGCTGAGAAAGTGTGACGCCTCAATGACACCCAATGGCAGTATGGGATCAAGAAGATCGAGCCGCCCGGCAGCTGCGGGCGTGGCGCCTTAGAAGAGCAACACCAAGCCGGCGAGAAACGTGAAAATGGCCAGCACGCGCGGCGTGAGCTGCTCCGTCAGTTGACCGAGCACGGCGCTGATGCGCGCCGCGTGGGCGCGGCGCTGCCGCATCTCATCGGCGACGAGTCCGATGAGTGCGACGGTAAGCGGCAGCAGGTAATACACCGCGCGGTACACAACAAGGGCCGGGAGTAGTTGCCCTGACGTCAGGTACGGCTTGAGGAGCAGGACCATCAGTCCCTCGAATACGCCGAAACCGCCGGGGATATGACTCGCCATCCCGATCAGAATCGCAACGAGGAATGTGCCGAGGAACTGAAGAAAGGACACCGAGCTGGCCGGCAGCAACACGTACAGAACGGCCCCAGCCAACGCCCAGTCAATGGCGGAAATCAGCGCCTGGCCCGCAGCGATCCACGGCGACGGCAGTGGCAGCTTGAAGCCCAGGAGGCGCAGCGGTCGTCGTCGCACGGCCGTCGCCAGGAGATAGACCAGTGGCGCCAGCATCAGGAGCCAACCCATGGGCGCCAGGAGTTGGTGAGCGGGCAACTCGCGCGCGCTGGCCAGGGGACTGACGACGAGGCTCAGTCCACCCAAGCCGAAGAGGCCCAGCCAGAACGTGACCGAGTACGAGAAGACGATCCGCGGGAACTCCTCAGCCGTGACACCCCATCGGGTATAGAAGCGATACCGCACGGAGGCGCCGGATAACATCGTGAACCCAACGTTGTTGGAAATCGCGAACGCCAGGAACGAGGCCAGCGCGATGCGCGCACGCGGAAGGGTCTTGCCAATGTAGGCGAACGCCAGCAGGTCGTAGCCAGCGAGCGCTGCGTAGTTGATGGCCGTCAGGATGAGCGCGAACCCGAGCTGCGAACGCGGCGTGTGGGCCACGTCAGCCGTGAGTTCGTGCCAACTGACCGTGTGCAGCTCGACGCGAAGCACCTCGAGGGCGACAAGGAACAGGACGAGACCGATGACGACAGGGATCGCTTGACGCAGCCGTTCGGACACGGGGAACCTCAGCCCGCCACGTTCTGATTGATCCAGGCAATCGCCTCGAGAAGCCGCCGATCGAACTCCGCCAGATTGTCACTGAACCGGTGATCGGATGCCTTCACGATCCACAACTTCTTCGGCTCCTTGGCGGCGGCGAGCGCCTTCTGCACCTCCGACAGGGAAACGAATTCGTCCTGAGTTGAATGGATCGCGCCCAGTGGGATTGGACCTACGCGATCGACGA
>JAYVMG010000326.1:0-3431 GCA_043759095.1 Acidobacteriota bacterium
GGCCCGGGGTTTGTCGGAGCCCACCACATCGACGCGGTGCGCCGGCTCGGGTTCGTGGACGTCGTGGCGGTTGCCGGCAGCAGCGACGCGTCGGCGCGCAGGAAGGCGGATGCCCTCGGCGTACCGAAAGCGTACGGCAGCTTCGAAGCGCTGGTCGCTGATCCCGATGTCCACGTCGTTCACAACACCACGCCGAATTATCTGCATGTTCCGGTGATCCTCGCCGCGCTGGCGCAGGGCAAGCATGTGATCTCGGACAAGCCGCTGGCGATGACTGCGGCGGATGCGCGCAGGTTGTTGGACGCGGCCGACACAGCGGGCGTCGTGCATGCGGTGACGTTCAACTACCGCGGCAACCCGCTTGTCCAACACGCGCGCGAGATGATCGCCGCCGGCGAACTCGGCTCGCTCCATTTCATCCACGGCGCGTATCTGCAGGACTGGCTGCTCGAAGCGACTGATTTCTCGTGGCGCCTCGAGCTGGAGAAAGGGGGCGAGAGTTCTGCCGTCGGCGACATCGGATCGCACTGGTGCGACCTCGTTCAGCACGTCACCGGACAGCGGATCGTCGAGGTGCTCGCTGATCTGACGACGGTCGTCGGTACGCGTCTGAAGCCGCCGGCGTCGACCGAAGCGTTTGCGAAGGACAGCGATGCTGCGCGCGAATCCGTTCCCGTGCATAGCGAAGATCTCGCGTCGATTCTGCTGCGGTTCGAGGGCGGCGCGAAAGGCAGCTTCTCGGTGGGCCAGGTCTGCGCCGGGCACAAGAACGGGCTGTGGTTCGAGATGAACGGATCCCAGGCGTCCGTGCGCTGGCAGCAGGAGCAGCAGAACGAACTGTGGATCGGCCGCCGGAACGCGGCGAACGAAGTGCTCGCGAAGGATCCGTCGCTGCTGGCGCCTGGCGCCCGACCGTACGCCCGCTTGCCGGGCGGGCATCAGGAGGGCTGGGCCGATGCGTTCTGCAACGTGATGCGCGACATTTACGGCTTCATTGCGGCCGGCAGGAAGCCGAGTGATCCCCGGCCGCCGGCATTCGCCACCTTCGAAGACGGATATCATTCAGCGCGCGTCGTCGATGCGATTCTCGCCAGTCATCGCGGCGGCGCAGTCTGGACGAGGGTCTGATGAAGATTGGTGTGTTCACGCCGGTGTTCGGTACGCTGAAGTTGCCGGAAATGCTCGCCAAGGTGCGAGCCTTGAAGCATATCGAGGCGATCGAGATCGGCACTGGCGGATGGCCCGGCAGCGATCATCTGGACATCGACGCGCTCCTCGACAACAAGACGCGCGCGGCCGACTACCGCAAGACGATCGCGGAAGCCGGCCTGACGATTAGCGCCTTGTCGTGCCACGCCAACCCGCTGCATCCGGTCCTCGCGATTGCGAAGGCCGCCGACGAGCTGTATCGCAAGACCGTGCGTCTGGCCGAGCAACTCGAGGTCCCCGTGGTCGTCACGTTCTCGGGATGTCCGGGTGATTCAGACGCGTCGACGCATCCGAATTGGATCACCCAGCCGTGGCCGCCGGAGTTTCTCGAAGTGCTCGAGTGGCAGTGGGAGGCGAAGACGATTCCCTACTGGCGCGAGGCGACACATTTCGCCGGCGAGCACGGCGTCAAGGTCGCACTCGAAGCGCATCCGGCATTCATCGTCTACAACGTGGACACGGCGATGCGGCTGCGGCAGGCGGTCGGGCCGAATCTCGGCGTCAACTTCGATCCGAGCCATTTCTTCTGGCAGGGGGTGGACGTGCCGACGGCCATCCGCGCGCTCGGCGACTCGATTTTTCACGTGCATGCGAAGGACGTCGCGCTTGATCGCCAGAACGTCGCGGTCAACGGCGTCATCGACACGAAGACGTATCAGCGGATGGCGGAGCGGTCGTGGCTGTTCCGCAGCGTCGGCTGGGGACACGACGAGCTCGAATGGAAGCGCATCGTCAGCGCGTTGCGGCTTGCCGGTTACGACTACGTGATGAGCATCGAGCACGAGGACGCACTGGCGTCGGTGGACGAAGGGCTGCGCGCCGCGGTGGACTTGCTCTCGCGCGTCGTCCTGACCGAGCCCCCCGTCAAGGCGTGGTGGACTTAGGGTGATCACGCAGGGCTCAGGGCTTAGGGCACAACGACGATGACCATGACGACGCGCGTGAAGCTCTCCGCGATGATGTTTCTCCAGTACTTCGTCTGGGGCGCGTGGTACGTGACGATGGGGACGTGGCTGGGGCAGACGCTGCATTTCTCCGGTGAGCAGATCGGTCTGGCCGCCGGGACAACCGCGCTGGCGGCGATGATCTCGCCGTTCTTCGTCGGCATGGTCGCCGATCGCTTCATGGCGACCGAACGCATCCTTGCCGCGCTCCATATCGCCGGCGGCATCGTGCTGTTCGTCGCGTCGATGCAGACGACGTTCGGCGGTTTCTACGGCGTGCTGCTGATCTACACGCTGTGTTACATGCCGACGCTCGCGTTGAGCAATTCGCTCTCGTTCCGGCAGATGGTGGATCCGGGTGTGGAGTTTCCGCCGATTCGCGTGCTGGGAACCATCGGCTGGATTGCCGCAGGCCTCGCCATCGGCACACTGGGACTCGAAGCGACGGCGACGCCGCTGCGGATTGCAGGCGGTGCCTCGATCCTGCTCGGCCTGTTCTGCCTCGCGCTTCCGCATACGCCGCCGCTCGAGAACACCGCCAGGAAGCGTTCCACATGGAGCGACATCCTCGGTCTGGACGCGCTCAAGCTGATGCGCGAGCGATCGTTTGCAATCTTCATCATGGGATCGTTTCTGATCTGCATCCCGCTGCAGTTCTACTACGCGTTCGCGAACATGTTTCTCAATGAGATCCATGTGACCAACGCGGCGGGGAAGATGACGCTGGGGCAGATGTCCGAACTGTTCTTCATGCTGGTGATGCCGTGGTTCTTCCGCCGCCTCGGCGTGAAGTGGATGCTGCTGGTCGGGATGCTCGCGTGGGCGGCGCGCTACGCGTTGTTTGCATTCGGGAGCCGCGCCGATCTGGCGTGGATGCTGTATGCCGGCATCCTGCTGCACGGCATCTGCTACGACTTCTTCTTCGTGACCGGTCAGATCTACGTGGACAAAAAGGCGCCGGGCGATCTGCGCGCGGCCGCACAGGGGCTCATCGCGTTCGTCACGCTAGGCGTCGGGATGTTCATCGGATCCTGGGCGTCAGGCCGCGTCGTCGATGCCTACCGTGTCGGCGCTGGTCACGACTGGCGCCAGATCTGGCTCGTGCCCGCAGGTGGAGCGGCGCTCGTGCTGGTGCTGTTCGCGCTGTTCTTCCGGTCAAACGACGCGGGTCAGCAGGTATAGGTCGCTGTCGACGTAAGGCCTATTCGAAGATCTCGCTCACGCGACAGCTGAAGCCCGTCACCACATCATCGAGATCGAGTTCGTCGTCTTCGACGA
>JAYVMG010000327.1:0-3429 GCA_043759095.1 Acidobacteriota bacterium
AGACGTTCTCTCCAGGCGTTCGCGACCACAGATGAATCCGTTCCGACAGACACCTGGGAGATATCAGGCGGCTCTCGATCGAGCTCCGCAACCAGCCAAGCCTGAGCGTCCTGCAGGCGCTTCGCGCGTCGCAGGAATCGGCGCTCGCCCGCAGTCAGTTCGCGCGCTCGCTGCGCTCCAATCGGATGTCTGAACTGAACGTGCAAGGGAGGACTCTCGGGCACCGTCGGGAGAAGGAACACGGCTACCTGGCGGTGGAGTTTCGCGGCAAGCCGCCGGAGTTCGGTAATCGCCGGCTTCGCGTCCCCCAATCGCCACGCCATGACCTTTTGCTCATCGACGCCCACACCAGTAGCCAGTTCGGACAGCGAAAGGCCGCTCTCGGCAATCGCCCAGTCAAGAACCGCCAACGTAATCGGGACTTCAGACGTTCTGGCCACTTGTGTCTCTGGAGGTCTTACTTTAACAGGTCGTCAGGCGCTCTCGAGTCGCAGTCTCAACGCGCATCTCTGAGACTTGAGACTTGAGACTTGAGACTTGAGACTTGAGACTTGAGACTTGAGACTTGATCCTGGAACGCGTGTTGCGTCGCGAGGACGATGCTAAGATGGCGATCCTTTCACCGCCATCTTTTTCAGGGAGATGCGGCTGATGAACGACACCATGATCGCGACACATCTCGAAAGTCTCGATCGTCGCCTCGCAAAGGTGGAGCAGATTTTGCCAACCCTTGCGACAAAAGACGACCTCAAGACCCTGGCGACCAAGGAGGAGATCAAGACCCTGGCGACCAAGGAGGAGATCAAGACCTTGGCGACCAAGGAGGAGATCACGACCCTGGCGACCAAGGAGGAGCTCCAGACCCTGGCAACCAAGGAGGAGCTCCGGGCGGCCATCGCACCGCTGGCGACCAAAGCGGAGTTGCGCGAAGAACACGATCGGCTTCGTCTGGATGTACGGATCCTTCTCGAGCATCAGGACAGCAAGCTCCAAGTCATTGCCGAACACGTGCTGTCGCTGATGGACAAGCGTCGATAGGCCAGAGCCATGCTGAACACACCCTCACGGGTCGCAGAGATCCTGGCGGCAGCCGACGCCGCGCGCGGCGACGCACCGCTGGTCGAGTTCCGCAACGAAAACGATCGCCTCGACTTCTGCATCGAAATGTCCGTGATCGAAATGCGCGCCGACCTGTGGAAGATAGACCAGTTCATGCTTGAACCATCTCCGCTCGCGCTCTCGCGACGGCCGCGCGAATAGTTCGCTGCGCGTCCCAGGGGTCGGTGACCTCCACGAACGCCCACCGCCCGAAGCCGCCGTGGTTGTTCACCGCCGGCGCCCACAGCGTCCGCGCCGTCGTCACCTTTGCGGCTTTGTCCTTTCGTGCTTCGCCCGTCACCTCGACGATCAGATTCACGCACGTCTGAAGACTTGCGCCACTTTCAGACTCGACCTGCGCGATGAAGTCCGGGTAGTACTGCTTCTCATCACCGTTCAGGGTGTACGGAATGGTGAAGCCGAGGCTCTGGTTCTTCACGTAGCGCAGCACCTCCGGCATCTCCTCCAGCGCCTGCGCCATCTTCTGCTCCCACGACCCGGTATCGGCGACCACATGCGAGATGTGGCACTTCTCCGGCGCGGTGGGATACACCGGCTTGGTGGTGTCGAAGTCGACGTCGCGCGTTGATCCGATGACGTCGTACGGGCGCAGGATCGGCCGAAGCGCGGGCGTGCCCGCGGCGCTCTCCACGATCGCTTTGTAGATTCGGTCGGCGGCATCGTGCGCGAACTCGACGAGGAGCAGCAACTGCGGAAAGGTGTTGTCCTTGCAGGTGACGCATTCGTCGAGCCATCGCTTGGCAATCGTCAACACCTGCGGAAACAGCCAGCCCTTCACGTCGGCGTCGAACCGGTGAACCGAGGGACGATCCGTTCGCTGCTCGTTGTCCTGGCGGAAGTACTTCTCGAGTGTCAGCTTGGCCAGCAAGAACGCGATTTCGTTATCGCGGTGACGCTTGAGGTCGTCCAGCGTGTGGATGCTGCGCTCGCCGACGATCGGCGCGTTTTCAGTCCTGGTGGGGATGTCCCTCGTCGACAGCGACAGCTTCGAATCGTCCGTGAACGTTGCGGAGAGCCGTTCGCTCGGCACGTCGTAGCGGTAGCCGAGCAGCCGCGGGAACGTGATCTCGCACGCGATGCGGTCCTCGATCGCGCGGACACGCGTCGGGATGGGACCATGGGCCGGTGTCGTGTTCGATCCTGAGCACGGGATGAACGAGAACGGCACGCCGTAGACCTCGGCGTACTCCGCATCGAAGTAGCCCTGGTCGTTCAGGGCGTAGCTCATACGGCGCAGTCCCCGACCGACGACCTGTTCGCACAACAGCTGCGTGCTGAATGCGCGCAGGCCGAGGATGTGCGTGACGGTGTTCGCGTCCCAGCCCTCGGTGAGCATGGACACCGACACCACGCAGCGCACGCGCTCGCCGAGCTTGCCCGCTTTCCCGACCGTGTTCATGACTTCGCGGAGCAGATCCTCGTCGCGCAGGTCGTCCGTGCTGCGCCCGGGAAAGCGCGCACGGTATTCGGCCTTGAACTCCTCGATTTCGACGGCGGCAATCTTCTTGAAATCGGCGCTCATCGCATCACCGGACTCGAGCTGTTCGGAATCCACGAGAATCGTGTTCGGCCGCGCCGACCAGTGGCCATCTTCCTCGTTGCTGAAGAGAGCCAGCGCGCCCGGTACGACGACCTCGGTCCCATCGCCGAGCGATTTGTTCCAGCCCGCGACGTAGTCGAACACCATCTTCGAGACGTTCGTGTTGTTGCAGACGACCACGAACACCGGAGGCGTCTGGCCGCGGGCCTGCGCGTCGGCATTCGCCTGCCAGCGTTCGAACGACTGCCGGTAATTGTCGTACAGGCTATGCAACGCGCCCTGCAACTCGGCCGGCAGCTTCGGCTCGCCGCTGATGGCGTCCGTCTTCCGGCCCTTCTTCGGCAGGTCGTCACGAATGCGGAGCCACAAATCCCGGTAGGTCGGCTGATCGCCAGTCATCGAGTTGTCGGCGACGGGCACGCGCGGCACCTTCACGATGCCGGCTTCGATCGCATCGACCAGCGAGAAGTCGGACACGACCCACGGAAACAGGGCGCCTTCCGGATAGCCCGAGCCTTGCAGAAAGAACGGCGTCGCTGACAGATCGTAGATGGCCTTCACGCCGATCTTGTTCTTCACCGCTTCGAGGCCGGACACCCAGACGCGCGCTTCCGCGTCGCGCTTCGCCGCTTCCTGCCGCTCGTCACCCGTCAGCGTCTCGGCCTCGGCCTCAGGACGCCGACGATAGCAATGATGTGCTTCGTCATTGATCACCACGATGTTCTTCTTGCCGCCGAGGTCGCGGCACACGCGTCGCACCATCTGGTCGG
>JAYVMG010000328.1:0-3424 GCA_043759095.1 Acidobacteriota bacterium
GCTGGAACGCCCTTTGCGAGAGTAATCGCATCACACCGCAGAGGAGACGCCATGCACCCTCCAGTGACTGTTACGTTCCTGGGCATCGCCCATAGCGAATCGCTCGAAGCCGACATCCGGGCCCGCGCGGCGGCGCTCGACGCCTGCGGGCGCGGGATTGTCTCGTGTCACGTCGCCGTCGGCGTTCCGCACCGTCATCACGGCAAAGGTAATCCATTCAACCTGCAGCTTGCCGTGGCGACGCCCGGCGAGGAGATCGCGGTCAAACGGGAAGGTCAGCGAAAGGAGTTGCGCGCCGTGATTCGCGACGCGTTCAACGTGGTGCGCCGCCGGCTTCTGGAGCATGCGGACAAGCAGCGCCATGTCGTCGAGCACGGAAGTTCAATCTGAGTGCAGGAGGTTGTGATGGCTGTCGTTCCCACGGTTCAAGAGTTTCTTCGGCGAGCCAACGTCCCGTACTCGGTGTTTCCACACATTCGCGCGTACACCGCACAGGAAGAAGCGGCCGTCACGCATGTGCCCGGGCGCGACTGGGCCAAGGCCGTCATCTGTTTCGTGGACGGCGAGCCCATTCAAGCTGTCGTGCCCGCCGACCTCGAAGTGGATCTCGATCGCCTGGCCATCGTGGCGCGGGCCACCTCGATCCGCCTCGCCGACGAGGAGGAACTGCGCTGGCTGTATCCCGACTGCGAGCGCGGCGCGATGCCGCCGCTCGGGCCGCTGTACCGGCAGATGGTGTACGTGGACGATACGCTCGCTGACGAGGCGGAGATTGTCTTCAACGGCGGCACGCACGGCGACGCGGTGAGGATGCGCTACGAGGACTTCGCCGCGATCGCGCATCCCATCGTCGGCCGCTTCGCACGGCGTTTGACGCACGCGTGAGAGGACGGGTTCTCGGATATGCCGGATTCCCTGGGGAGGGTGCCATGAAGACATGGGGATTCTTGACGGCCGTGATGGGTATCGCTGCAGCCTCGCTGGCGGTGGCCGGCGCACAGGTGCAGTTACATCCCTATTCCGGGAGCGCGGACTACCAGGCGTACTGTTCGGCCTGCCACGGCCCTGAGGCGCGCGGCGACGGCTCGATCGCGAAATCGCTGAAGAAACGCCCGGCTGATCTCACGCTGCTGACCAAGCGGAACAGCGGCGTGTTTCCCGACGAGAAGGTGTTCAAGACCATCGATGGCCGCGGGGGCAGCGCGCACAGCGATTCGGACATGCCGTCGTGGGGCGAGGTGTTCGCCAAATCGTCGGAGAGCGAAGGCGCCGAGAAATCCGCCGCGCGGATCGATGCGCTTGTGAAGCACCTCTCGACGCTGCAGGTGAAGTAGATGGCCAGATTCTGGATCGGCGCGATCGCGCTCATGGCCCTGCTGAACGTGTCCGCCACGTCCACGCAAGGTCCGGCGCTCGACCGTGTGATGCGCAAGAAACTGGAGTGCGCGCAGAAGATCCTCGAGGCGGTCGTCACCAGCCGCTGGGCCGACCTCGAGGCGCAGAGCAAGGCGATGGAAGCGCTCACGAACGATCCGGGCTGGGCGGTGCTGAAAATGCCGGAGTACGCGCGCCACAGCGCCGACTTCCGGCGGTCCGTCCGGGCGCTGCGAGATGCCGCCGTCACGCGTGACCTCGACGCCACGCCGCAGGCCTACGCGGCCCTGACGTTGAGTTGCGTCCAGTGCCACCGCTACCTGGCGAGAGAACGCATCGCCCGGAAGTGACCCGCCTTCGCGCGAGCGCGGATCCGATCATCGCCACCGCGGCGGTGACCGGCATCCTCGCGCACTTCGTCTTCACCACCAACGTGCCGCTCCAGGCCGTTCTCGTTATCGGCGGCGTGCCCCTCGTACTGCGTTTGCTGTGGAAGGGTGCGCAAGGCGAGTTCGGCTCGGATCACCTGGCCGGCATCTCGATCGTCGCGTCCGCCATGCTCGGGGAGCACCTCGCCGGCGCGATCGTCGTGCTGATGCTCGCCGGGGGCGAGACGCTGGAGGCGTTTGCCGTCTCCGAAGCGACGTCCGTGCTGCGCGCGCTGGCGAAACGCGTGCCCACCCTCGCGCACCGGCGCAAGGGTGGCGCGTTCGAAGACGTCCCGGTGGCCGACCTCGTCATCGGCGACGAAGTCTCGATCCTCCCTCACGAGATTTGCCCGGTTGACGGGGAAGTCGTCCAGGGCCACGGCACCATGGACGAGTCGTACCTGACGGGCGAGCCGTTCAGCATCTCGAAAGGCCCGGGCGCCCTGGTGCTGTCCGGCGCCATCAACGGTGACGCCTCGCTCGGCATCCGCGCCACCCGAGTGGCCGCGGATTCCCGCTACGCCCGGATCATGCAGGTGATGCAGGAGGCGGAGCAGCGGCGGCCGAATCTCCGGCGGATCGGCGATCAGCTGGGCGCCTGGTACACGCCGCTGGCGCTGGCCGTTGCCGCGCTCGCGTGGTGGTGGTCGGGTGATCCGATCCGGTTTCTCAGCGTCGTCGTCGTCGCCACGCCCTGCCCGCTGCTGATTGCGATTCCAGTGGCGATTATCGGCGCCATCTCGACCGCTGCGCGCCGCGGCATCATCATCAAGGATCCCGCCGCGCTCGAGCAGTTGACCCTGTGCCAGACGATGATCCTCGACAAGACCGGTACGCTGACCTACGGCCGTCCGAGCGTCAGCGAGGAACTGTACGCGCCAGGATTCGCCCGCGACACGGTGCTGCCGATCGTTGCGGCGCTCGAACGCTACAGTCGGCACCCGCTCGCAGGCGCCATCGTCAAGGCGGCTTCGGATGCCCGCTACCCCTTGCCTGATGTCGAGTGGGTTCGCGAAGAGGCGGGCGCCGGCCTGCGCGGAAAAGTGGGCGATGCGGCCGTGCTCGTCACGAGCCGCGCGAAGGCGGCGGCTCGATTCGCGTTGCCAGCCAGCGCGCCCACCGGCCTGGAATGCATCATCATCGTGAACGATCAGTACGCGGCAAGCCTGCGGTTCCACGACGTGCCGCGGGACGAAAGCCGCGGCTTCATCGGCCACCTTGGGCCGCGGCATGGATTCACGCGGGTGCTGATCGTCTCTGGCGATCGTGAGGAAGAAGTCCGCCGGCTGGCCGACGCCGTCTCGATCTCCGAGGTGCACGCCGGCAAGTCGCCGGAGGAGAAGGTCGCGATCGTGCGGCAGGAGGCCGGGCGCGCGAAGACGGTGTTCATCGGCGACGGGATCAACGATGCACCGGCGCTGATGGCCGCCACCGTGGGGATTGCGTTTGGGCAGAATAGCGACGTCACGTCTGAGGCGGCGCGCGTCGTCATCATCGATTCGTCGTTGTCGAGAGTTGACGAGTTGATCCATTTGAGCTTCCGCCTCAGGCGCGTGGCGCTGCAGAGCGCGATTGGCGGCATGCTGCTGAGTGGTGTGGCGATGGCGTTCGCGGTCGTCGGT
>JAYVMG010000329.1:0-9070 GCA_043759095.1 Acidobacteriota bacterium
CGTACCGATCGCGGCCCTTGATCCGGCCGTAGTGATTCAGTTCGAGGTGATCGTGCGCGTTGACAAGACCTGGCAGGACGAAACCGCCCGCGAGATCGACGACGATGTCGCCGTGCTTCGGCCGCTCACCGATCGACAGCACACGCGACGAGAAACGAATCGAGTCCGACATCCCGCCATCGGCTGCGACGCACGCGTTCACGAACGACACGGCTCGGGCCCAGATCACGGTTCCTTCACGGCGTGAAAGACGACGATCACCTGCGGGTTGCCCCAGCGGCGGCGAAACGCCTGGATGCCGCGATCGGCATCGTCTGTGTGCGAACCGAAGCGCGGCTCGCGGATCGCGCGCACGTGGAAGCCGGCCCGATCGAGCGCCGCGAGGTGATCCTCAATGGCGTGCGCGTGAAACGCGATGTCGTGCAGCTCCCCGTCCGCGCTCCGGAACGTCCGGCTCCACCCGCGCTGCGCCCACGACGGATGAAAATCCGAGTACACCAGATGACCGCCGGTCGACAGCACACGCGCCATCTCCATAGTCCAGGCGCCGACGTCGGCGATGTCGCCGACCATCAGCGACGCGTTGATCAGATCGAAGCTCGCGCGCCGAAACGGCAACTGCCGCGCGTCGCCGCACACGCGCGAGCGTCCGGCGCCCTGCGCAAGCATCGCCAGCGAGAAATCGAGTCCGAGGACGCTGTCGGCCCCGGTAGCGTGCAGCAACGGCACGCAGCGTCCGGATCCAGTGCCGACATCCAGCGCGCGTGTCGCCCGAATCTGCGCCAGCAGCGGTTCGACGATGCCCTGCTCCATCCGCATCAAGGGGTTATGGGCGACTGCGGGATACGTGTCCGCCCACAGTGCGTAGGCCTCGCGGGCCTCCAGCGGCGGCGCGCTCAAAACCCCGTCGTCTCGGGCCGCTGGTACTTGAACAGGCGGTTCAACACGCGCAATTCGTATGGCGCGTCGTACCATTTCAGACCGTATCGCAGACCGCTCGCCGCCTTCAGCGCCGCGCGGCGCCAGCCGGTCAGGCGCACGTCGGTGACGGTCGGGTAGCGCGCGTTGATGACTCGCTCGAAATTGCGGACGCGCCCGCGGATGTTGCCGGTGGACCGACCCATCCAGGGAATGTGGTCGCCGCGCCTCATCGATAACTGCTCCCACTCCGGAGATGCCCACTGCTCGAGCGTCGCGGGAAACGCGAACCCCAGCCGCTGCGCTTCGGCGTAGAGGCTGCCGTCAAGCGGCACAGGGGTGTACGTGTACAGCACGATTTCGGTGGATGGATTGATCCGCTTGATCCGGCGGATGAAATCGAACGTCCCGTCGACGTCTGCCGCAGGATCCGGTGGGCAGCCAAGGACGAAGGAGAATTCCGGCACGATGCCGTAATGTTTCATCCGGCGCGCGAGTTCCAGTGTCAGCGCCGCCGACGACTTTCCGCCTTTGTTCATCCGCGCGAGCGTCGCGTCGGTCCCGGACTCCGCACCTGAGAAAATCATGGCCAGACCCGACTGCCTCATCTTTTCCCATGTGGCATCCGAGTACTGCATCAGCATGTCGACGCGGCCGAGCGCCCACCAACGGACGCCGAGGGAGTCGATCCGATCGGCGAACTCCGCCGTGCGCGCTTCATTGATGAAGAAGTCCATATCGTGCATCTGCACCGCATCGACGCCGTACGCGGTGACCAGATGCCGCAGCACCGCCTCCATCCGCACCGGTGACTGGGCGAGCCACTTCCGGTTCGACATCGCCACCACCGCGCAAAAACTGCACGCGAACGGGCAGCCGAACGACGAGTTGTGCGCGACCGTTCGCTGGCCGAGGTAGTTCTTGTGGATGTACCGGCTCATGTCGACCCGCGCGTACGGGAGTACCGGAAGCTCGTCGAGATCAGCGAGCGGCTGCACCGGGTTGCTGACGATATCGCCGCCGGCCTTCCACGAGAGACCGCCGACGCTGTTCAGTAGACCACGGGATCGCAAGACCCGCACCAGCTGGAGCAGTGAGCGCTCACCCTGCGAGCGGATCACGAAATCCACGTAGGGCGCGCGCAGCACCGTCTCCGCGTGTTGCGTCGGAAAATATCCGCCCCACACGATCGGCAGCCGCGGGAGCATCAGACGCACACGCCGGCAGACCGCAACGGCCTGCGTGAGCTGCGGGCCCGGCATCACGCTGACGGCGAGGAGCGAGACATCCGACACCTGCGAGAGGCGCGCGACGATCTCCGCGGCCGGATCGGAAACCACGTTGCCGTCAACAAGGGTCCACGGTTCCGGCGACCGTCCGTCACCGGGATTCTCCAGGACGGCCGCCAGCGCCATCAGCGACAGCGGCAGCGGCTGCTTGCCCGGGGTCGTCGAGATCGGGTTGTAGAGAACGATCATCGCGCCACCCAGAGGCCGAACGACGCGGGCGCGCGACGCAGGCGCACGCGAGCCACGCGTCGGCTCAGGCGCCAGCCGAACGAGCCTCGCGAAGGGACAAACTGCGACCGAAGCGCCAGTGTCTCCGCCAGGCGCGCGAGCCCGGCGAACGTCAGGTAACCGGCCCCCGGCTGCACGACCGCCGTGAAGCCGTAGTCGGCGATAAAACGCCGCATCTGGGCATCGACCATCGCTACCCCGTCGCCGTCCGTGCGGAACATCGGCGAGTCCATCACGACCAGCGCGCCCCCTGGCGCGAGCATGCCATGCGCCCGCTCGAGCGTCGCCGCGGTATCGGCGGCGTAGTGCAACGATCCATTGAAGACGACGAGATCGAACTGGCCCGACGCAAACGGCAGCGCGTCGAAGTCCGCCTGGACCACGGCGAATGGGACGGTATAGTGACGGGCCGCGCCGAGGCCGTCCATGTCGTCATCGATCGCGTCCACCGCCACAGCGTGATGGCCCAGCGCGGCGAGACGATGCGACAGCCAGCCGCTTCCGGCGCCAACGTCGAGCATGTGGATCGGCAGCGGTCCGGTGGCGAGCACATGACCGAGCAAGTGGTGATAGGTTTCCCGACGAATCTGCCAGTCTGTGGCGTGTGGGTCGCTGTCGGCGACATTTGGCAGCCGGCGATAGTAGTCGGGCGCCGATGGACGACGCCCCTCGTGCTGCCGAACGATACGGTACTGCCGGGTAAACGGCTCGAGCCGCGCGCCCCGCGTCGGGGTGAGAAAGCGCCAGATGCCGCCCTGCCTCTCGAACAACCGCCCGCACTGCAGGCACACGAAGCGTTCAGGGCCAGCTTCGTCTACATCCGATCGGCATTCCGGGCAGGCAAAACGCGGCAACCACACGGTTCAGGCCTTCCGCAACACGACAAGAAAATGATCGCCCCAGTTGCGGAGCACCGGCCACGCGCCGACCCGATTGTCCACCCGCTGAAGCGCCGCGACGAGGCGCGGGTTCCGGTCGGCGAACGCCTCGAGATACGGCGGCGGCGCGAATAGCGCCAGTGCCGACAACGAAACGCGCACCAGGCCCGCCGCACGGAAGATCTGTTCGAACTCACGCGGCGTGAAATACCGGGTCCACACCGTCCGGCCGGCGAGCGGAACAGCGACGAGCCCGCGTCGAAAACGGATGGTCGCGCGCGACACATCGCCGCGCGAGAGATACAACGCGATCTCCCACGGGCAGACGCGGCCGATGACGGACGCGACGAGCAGGCCGCCCGGACGCAGTCGGGCGGCGATGCGCAGTGCCGCAGCCGGCAGATCGACCACACAGTTGAGCGGTCCGAAATTCGAATAGGCGGCGTCGAACGGCGCATCCGCGCGCTCGAGCCGATCGAGTTCGTGAATGCCAACGTGCTGAACGTCCACCTGCTCGCCCAGTCCCGCTTCGCGAATGCGCGCGCGCGCTTCCTCCACCATGGCCGGCGCCCAGTCGATGGCCGTCACGCGATAACCTCTGCGCGCCAGATGCTCCGCATCCGATCCTGGCCCGCAGCCCAGATCGAGGATCCGCGATCCCGGCGGCACCACGTCGTCCACCGTCCGATGAACGCGCGCGCGCATGGCCGACAACGTGCGGTTGTCCGTATTCGATCGGTCGTAGCCCGCGGCGACGCCGTCAAACGCGCGCTGCGTGTCGGTGAGGCTTCGCGTCACGACGCCCACGGCGCGCTCCTCCACGACGTCTTCAACGAGCACACGCACCGAACGCAGACGGGATCGGCGCCCACGTCGAACGATTCGCGGAAGGCCCGCAGGTTCTTCGCCACGATCGAGGCAATCGGCGCGTCGCGGACGTTGCCGATGGACCCGTGGAAGAAGCACGGGCGCACGGAACCGTTCGCCTCGACGACAACGGAGACCCAGGGCGCGTTGCAGGTGACTCCTGGGAACGGTTCCGCCCCGCGCAGCGCGGCGTAGTAGCGCGGCAGGCGCCGCAGTTTCTCGGGAGACTCGGCGACGAAGCCTGATTCGAAATCGTTGGCGTAGACGGCAATGGTGCGCTCGATGATCGACTCGAACTCGTCGATCTCCCAGGCGTCGAGTCCGAGTCTCTCGCCACCGGGAGCGGCTGTCCGACCGAAGCCGAGCGACGAAATATCCGCCGGCAGAAACGAGATGCGATCGAGCCCAAGCGACCTGGCGTAATCGATCAGCCGCGGCAGTTCGCGAAAGTTCGCGCGGTGCAGCGTGGCGCGCCCCGACACCGGGATCGCGGGCCAGCCTCCGCGCAGACAGGCGATGCCGCGGCCGACGGTGGCCAGCGCGTCCACGCCCCGAATCTCCTCGTACAATCCCGCGGTGGTCGCGTCGAGCGAGACGATGACGCGTGCGAACTGCTGCGCGACGCGTTCGGCGCAGCGCTCGAGCAGGACGCCGCTCGTCAGCAGATGGAGCGTCATCCCCTGCGCGCGGAAGATCCGCGCCGCATCGAACACCTCCGGACGCAGCAGCGGCTCCCCACCGGAGAACACGACCACACGCGTGCCGAGCTCCGGCAAGGCCTCGGCGACACGTCCAATCTCCTCGAGCGTCAGATCGTCGGCGCCGCTCTGCTTCCACCAGTCACACGACACGCAGCGACTGTTGCATCGGCCGGTGGGATAGAAGATCACGAGCGGCATCACGAACGTCCGGTTCGTGATCTGCCCGAGCCGGACCAGCGTCGCGGTGGCGAGCGAGGACGAGGTCATGCGTCTATTTCAGCGACGACTGATCCGTCGGGACCGCGGCGGCCTGCGGCGTCAGGATCGGGATGAGGGGCGTCGGCGGCGCGGGCGCCGTCAATCGCGCCAGGCGGCTCAGGCGGCGTTGCAGTAAGGAGGCTTTCGCGCTTTGATAGGCGACGTTCAGGGCCGCGCGCGCGTGACGCTTGCCGAACGTCCACGGACGCGCCACAACGCGGGAGATGATCTGTCTGGACTTGCCGGCTCTGAACTCGGCATGGACCAGCGCGTGGAGCGCGCGATAGAAGTCCGGCACGTACGTCGCGTGATACATCATCGCCAGGTCGTTCGAGTCGACCCAGTTCTGCTTCTGCCCGAGCTGCGCCTGGACGCGCTGATAGAACGTCGTGCCCGGCAGCGGATAGGAGACCGAGACGCCGATGTCGTCAGGTGCGCACGCGCGCACCATGTCGAGCGTCCGTGCGATATCGGCGCGATTCTCGCCGGGATAGCCGAACTGCAGGAAGAAGCCGACGTCCACTCCGGCCTCGTGCAGCAGCCGCGTCGCGGTTGCAATCTGATCGACGCGCGTGCCTTTCTCCATGGCGTCGAGGATCCGCTGCGAGCCAGACTCGGCGCCGATCCACGCGGTCTGGCAACCGGCCGCGTGAAGCGCGCGCGCCACATCCGCCGTCACTTGATCCGCGCGCAGCAGACACTTGAACGGCGTCGCCGCATCGCGCGCCTGCACGAGCGCCGCAAACCGCTCGATCCACCCCGGCTTGAGCCCGAAGATGTCGTCCGCGATCCACAGATGGTCGGGACGAAAGGTCTGCTTCAACCACGCCATCTCCTCGACGACGCGTTCGGGCGATCGGGCGGTGTAGCGCTGACCGTAGATCGGCTTCGCGCACCAATTGCAGTGATACGGGCACCCTCGTGTGGTCACCAGATTCATCGAGAAGAAGCCGTGGTGCGACTGCCACGTGGCGCGATAGCGTTCGACGTCCACGAGGTCCCAGGCCGGGAACGGCAGCGAGTCCAACTGGCGGATGATCGCGCGCGGGCGCGTCTTCACCACGCGGCCGTCGGCGTCACGCAGGCACAATCCGTCGACCGCGCTCAACCCGCCCGAGGCTGAGAGCGTGTCGAGCAGTTCGACCAGCGTCTCCTCACCTTCGCCCGTGACGACGACCTGCGCACCACGGTCGAGGTAGGTCACGGGATGATCCGTCGCGTCCGCGCCGGCCACAATCGTGGTGATCCCGCGCGCACGCGCTGCATCGATCATCGTCAACGCCGCCTGTCGCATGCGCAGTAGGCACATCTTGCTCAAGTAGTTGAAGTTGTCTTCGTAGATCACCGCGAAGCGTGGCCGATGCCGGTCGAGCGCGTCCGCCCATTCCGTTTCCGAGGCGGCGAGCATCGCGTCGAACAGCGCGACGCGGTAGCCCTGCTCTCGCACGCAGGCCGCGGCGTACAGCGCACCGAGCGGTGCGTACGGTTGACGGGCTTCCCAGAGCTTCGGATCGAAGCGGAGAAAATACGCCTGGCCGAAGAGCACGTCGACGGCCGCCCCCGGGCGCGCGACATCGGATGTGGCGCGAGGCTTCAGCCTGGCGCCCGCAGGCTTCGAGGTCTGCGCCACTTTCGCGTGCGCCGTCTCGCGGTAGATCTCGAGGCTCTCACGCGCGGCGCGCTGCCATGAGAACGCCTCGGCGCGGACAAGACCGCGGCCCGACAGGTCCTCACGCCGTTCGCGGCTGCCGGCCACCTCGACGAGCGCGCGGCCGAGCGCATCAGGCTCGATGCGATCGATCTCCACAATCGCGCCGCCGCCGATCTCCGACAACGCGGCCGTGCGTCCGGTGATCACCGGCACGCCGCACGCCATCGCCTCGACCACCGGCAGGCCGAAGCCCTCGTACATCGATGGATACACGAACAGCTCGGCGAGGCTGTACAGCGCCGGGAGATCCTCGAAGGGCACGTAGCCGGTGAACCGGATGGCGTCAGCGACTTGCGAGCGTACGATCTGTTCATCGATGCCTCGGGACAGCCAGCCGTACGGGCCGACGCACACGAGCTGATGGCTTAACTCGCCCGCCCGCCGGCGCGCCGCGAACGCATCGATCAGCGTCGGCAGATTCTTGCGAGGCTCGATCGTGCCGACGTACAGGATGATCCGCTCGCCGAGGTTGTAGCGCCGCCGGACGCGCTCGAGTTCGGCGGTGTCGGTGACCCGCGCAAAGGACGGCGCGGCGGCCTCGTAGACCACGCGCACGCGACTCGGGCCCAGGTTGTAGATGCGAATGACGTCGCGCTTCGCGCTTTCCGAGGGCGCGATGATCATGTCCGCCCGGCGTGCCGCCAGATCGACAAGCGGCCGGTTCAGGATCACGCGACGTAGCGGATGGTAGCTGGGATACAGCCGCAGGCTCATGTCGTGAATGGTCACCACCGTCGGGACCGGCGACATCAGCGGCAGCATGCCGTTCGTGAAATGGGCGACGTCGGCCTCGACTTCACGCAGCGCGGTGACGGCAAGCGTCTGCATCCACACCAGACGCGGCACGCGCCGCGGCGGGGTCGCGATCCGCACACGCGCCGGCAGCGGTGACGTCGTGTCGATCGCCCGGTTCGACAGCACGATCAGCTCGTCGTTGGCCGCCACCTGCGCCAGATGGTGCAGCAGATGCTCGGTGTAGTAACCCACACCGGTTCTGCCGGGCCTGAGGGCCGTGCCGTCAAACGCGATGCGCATCCGGCCATGTCTCCGCACCGTTCGCACACGCGACGGCACAACCGAGTGTCAATGAGAAGAGGATATAGGTCGGCCCGAAGCTCAAGAACGAGTCGACTGACGCATGGACCGCAATCGCCAGGAGCGCGGCGGCCACGCCGAGCGCCGCCGTGCCGCCGAGTCCACCAGGGATACGCGCGATGCGGCTCGCACACAACGCCGACCGCCACAGCAGCCAGCCGAACGGCGCAGCCACCAGGAGCCCGCCGCCGGCGAGCATCTCGAGATACATGTTGTTGCTGTGCGTACGCTCGTCCGTGCTGGAGAGGCCGGCATACGAGCCGTACGTCAGGCGAAAGTTGTCCGGGCCAACCCCGGCCAACGGATGGGCCGCGAACATCCGCGCGGCGGCGCGCCACAACACGAGCCGGCCGGGCCGCAGCGTCGAGCGCGGCGGCGGCATGGTGAGGACCGGTTCATCGAACGCGTCCCCACTGACCGTGGCCGGCGAGATCGCACGCACCGCGCCAGGTTCAGTGCTGAACCACAGGCGTCCTTCCTGGACGAGATCCCATTCGAGGCGGTATCGCCCCGGCTGGCGCGGCGCGCGGACCACCGCGTCCATCGAGACCGTCGCATCCGGCAGCACCGGCGCCGCAAACGGCGTCCGCGCCCCTTCGAACGCGACAAAGCGATCGCCGTCCGCTCCGAGCCAGTGATACGAGAGCTGCACGGAAGGCGTGGCGTGTGAGTCCCACGGCAACCGTCCGGTATTGGTCACAGCGATCGGCACCATCGTCAGCCGGCCTGTCGGAAGCGCGAGTGCCGTTGGCGCAACAAACCTGACGCGATACCACGACTCCTGGCTCTCGCTGGTCAGTCGCAGCCACACTGACTCCGGCGATCGCGATCCGGCAAAGAGCAGAACAATCACGATCGCAAGTCCAGCGAGCAGCGCGGTCCCTGCCTCGCCGCCACGTTGCATCCGCCGCATGGCGCCGACACACAGCAGGCTGGTCGTCATCGTGATCAGCCCAGCGCGCGTGAACGTCAGCGTGATGGCTTCCGCGATCACGACCAGCGCCACGAACACCCACGCAACGCGCGCAGGTCGCGCGGCGTCGAGTTCGGTGAGCAGGAGACCCAGGCCGAACGCAAACACCACCTCGAGGTACATCGACGCGATGGTGGGGTACTGCAGCGAAC
>JAYVMG010000330.1:0-9069 GCA_043759095.1 Acidobacteriota bacterium
CAATCCTTCCTCGGACGGATGAAACGTGAGCGCACCGAAGTCGAGGCTGCCCTGCTGCACTTCGACCGCGATCTGGCGAGCCAGCACGCGCCGCACGTCAATCGCGATGTCCGGATATTGCTGGCGGAACCGCGCGATCACCGGCAGCAGCGTGTGAACCGCCGCCTCGTTGGCGCCGATCAGCACCCGCCCGCGCCGGAGGTCGCGCAGATCCCGCACCGCCGATTCGGTCTCTTCCGCCAGCCGGATCAGCCGCTGCCCGTAGTTCTGGAGCATCCGCCCCGCCTCGGTCAACGTCCCGGTTTTCGACGAGCGATCGAACAGTTGCTCACCCAGTTCGACCTCGAGCCGGCGCACCGCCTGGCTTACGGCCGGCTGCGTCCGGTGCACTTTCGCGGCGGCGCGCGAAAAGCTGCGCTCCTGAGCAACGGCGAGAAAAATCTTCAGCGCGCCTAGATCCATGGGCGGGAACTATAACATGGACTTATTTTTCGTTAATCATTATCGCTTTGACTTCTATTGTCCCCAAGGCCACCATGAAGGCATGAGTACGACCGCACGCGTCATCGTCTTCGATACCACCCTGCGCGACGGCGAACAGGCCCCGGGCTACTCGCTCGACGTGGCGTCCAAGCTGACCATGGCGCGCGCGCTCGACGCGCTCGGCGTGGACATCATCGAAGCCGGATTCCCGATCGCGTCGCCGGCGGACTCTGAAGCGGTGCGCCAGATCGCGGCGGGCGTGCGGCGGCCGGTGATCGCGGCGCTGGCGCGGACCCGGGCCCAGGACATCGAAGAAGCGGCGCGCGCCCTCGCCCCTGCCGGGCGGTCGCGCATCCACACCTTTCTCGCCACATCGGATCTGCACCTCTCCGCCAAGCTGCGCATCACGCGCGACGAGTGCCTCGACTCGGCGGTCAGCGCCGTCAAGCTGGCCCGCAACTTCACCGACGATGTGGAGTTTTCGGCTGAGGATGCGACGCGCAGCGATCGCGACTTTCTCTGCCGCGTGATCGAAGCGGTGATCAACGCCGGCTGCACGACGGTGAATCTGCCGGACACGGTTGGCTACGCCACGCCCGACGAACTCCGCGAGTTCTTCGCGGAAATCATCGCCCGCGTGCCCAACGCCGGCCGCGCGATCTTCAGCACGCACTGCCACAACGATCTCGGCCTCGCCGTCGCCAACAGCCTCGCCGCCATCCAGGGCGGCGTGCGTCAGGTGGAGTGCTCGATCAACGGCATCGGCGAACGTGCGGGTAACGCGTCGCTCGAGGAACTGGTGATGGCGCTGCGCGTCCGGCCGGATCGCCTGCCGTTCGACACCGGCATCCGCTCGCAGGCGCTGTTCGAGACGAGCCAGCTGCTCTCGACGCTCACCAGCGAGCCCGTGCAAGCGAACAAGGCGATCGTCGGCCGCAATGCGTTCGCGCACGAAGCCGGCATCCACCAGGACGGCGTGCTGAAAGATGCGCGGACCTACGAGATCATGAAGCCGGAAGACGTTGGCCAGTCGGTGTCGTCGCGGCTCGTGCTCGGCCGCCACTCCGGCCGCCACGCCGTGCAGTCGCGGTGCGAGACACTTGGCTTCACGCTGACGCAGGCGGAAGTCGGCGAAGTGTACCGCGCCGTCATCTCGCTCGGCGAGCATCGCAAGTCCATCGGCGACGGCGACCTGCGTCGCATCGTCGATCGCGTGCGGACGCCGGCGTCCGCGAGCGCCGCCGCAAGCACGGCGCACGTCGAGACGGTCGGCTATGGTCACGGCGTCTGACGAAGAAATTCAGAGTTCTGAATTTCCCGCTACACTGTCCGGGTGATCCCCCTGCGGGACGTGATCCCCTCTCGAACGACTCCCTACATCACCATCACAATCATCGCGCTGAACGGCCTGGCGTGGCTGTTCGAGCTGTCGCTGCCGCACGAGGTTCTGTCCAACTTCCTCACTATCCACGGCGTCGTACCGGCGTACTTCTCGGCGCCGACGTTGATCACGTCGATGTTCCTGCACGGCAGCTGGTCGCACGTGCTCGGGAACATGTGGTACCTGTGGATCTTCGGCGACAACGTCGAGGACCGCGTCGGCCACGGGCGCTTCATCGTCTTTTACCTGCTGTGCGGGATTCTGGCGGCGCTCGGCCAGATGGCTGTGGATCCGACCTCGACGCTGCCGACCATCGGCGCCAGCGGCGCGATTGCCGGTGTCATGGGCGCCTACTTCGTCCTGTACCCACGCTCACGTGTGCTGACGCTGATCCCGTGGATCTTCATCCAGATCGTCGAAATGCCGACGGTGGTCCTGCTGGGATTCTGGTTCGTGATGCAGCTGTTCAGCGCCGGCGCCATCGCGGTGACGACGAGCACCAGTGGAGGAGGCGTCGCGTTCGCCGCCCATGTGGTCGGCTTCGTCGCCGGCATGGGCGGCGTGCTGGTGTTCAGGAAACGCGCGCTCGATCCCTGGGAAGACGCGCGGACGTACTAGGGGCAGATCAGACGAAGCTTCGGAAAATAGGTGCGGTAGCGGCGTGGATCACGCGTGAGCAGGGTCATCCCGGCGACCGCCGCGTGGGCGCCGATGAAAAAGTCAGGCAATGGCGAGCGCTTGGTCCCCGCGCGCTGCTTGTATCGTGCGAACGCCTTGCCCGCCAGAAATGCCGCCTCCCATGGAATAGTCGCGCGCACGAAGTAGTCCGGCGGCAGCACCAGATCGACGGCCTCCAGAGTCTCGAACCGGACGGAGACCTCGGCGTAGATGATGGGGTTGATGGCAACGCCGCCGCCATCGGCCGCTTGCTGGATCATCGCCGCCGACCAGTCGAGCCATTCGTCATCGTCGCTGAAGTAGTCAAACAGCACGTTACTGTCGATGAGCGTGAGCGCCACTAGTCTTCTCCGCGGGTCATCGCCATCAACTGGTCCGTCGTCATCCCCGGCATGGGCTTCGCCCGGCGCATCAGCTGCAACAACCGCTGGCCGCGGGTCTGCGTGCCCTTCTTCTTGCGGATCCGTACGCTGTCGCCAACGACGTCGAACTCCACTTCGCTGTAGGGCAGCATGCCCAGACGCTCGCGGATGTCCTGCGGAATCGTGACCTGGCCCTTAGTCGTAATGCGCATGGTATTACTCCTACCAGTAATACTCGCACCTCTGCCAGACCTCGTCAAACCACGCGTACAGGAAGCGCCACAGCGTCAGGACTTCGCGCGGATCCGGGCGGAGAGGCGGGCAATCTCGACGAGCAGCTTTTCGAGCTCGGCGTCGTACTGATCGGGCGGCGTGGATTCCTTGCGCGCCTTCAACGCCTCGAGCTGCGTCTCGAAATCGGCCCGGCGGCGCATGAGTCCGGCTACGGCGGTGTCGGATGGCAGCGCCAGCACGGCGTCCGGCTCAATGTAGGTGACGCGGGCAACCGCGCCATCCGTGCCGGGGTTCTGCGCTTCGCGCCCGACGCCCGCGCCGGTGTCGTCGAGCAGCGGTCGCTCGGTCGGCAGCTGCCCTTTCTGCTCGAACCACGTGCGTACGCCGGCGCTGGCGTAGGTGAACGCCTCCCACATCGAGACCCGCTTGTTGTGGTCGAGGTCAGCGGCGCCATCGTCGAACGCTTTGATAAAGAACTCGGCGAACATCGTCTCGAACTGCTGCGCGGCAGCGTCGGTCGAGGTCAGCACGACGCGTCCGCGCCCTGCGAGTTTTCGCAGAAACGGAAAGCTGGCAGCGGTCGTGTTCACGAAGATCAGGCGCCCCGGCAGCGGCCGCAGCAGATCGCTCCATTCGGTCGCGCTCAGATCGGGTCCGACCAGATTGAACTTGGCGTCTTCACTGTCGAGCGACGTGCCGTGGCCGATGAGCAGCACGAGGAGCTGGTCGTCCTTCGTCATCCGCTTGCGGAAGTCGGCCAGCGCGCTGCGCACGTTCTCGCGCGTCGCCTTCTTCACGCCGGCGCTCTCGGTTTCGCCGAGCACGATCAGTTTGGCCGGATCGTAATGAAACTTCCCCCGCAGCGTGTCGACGAACGACACACGCCACGTCGTGTACTTCTGGGCGTACGGCTCGCCGCCAGACGCGCCGGTGACGACAAGCGCATACCGATCGCCGGCCTCCGCGCTGGACGGCGACCCACACAGGAACGCAAAGGCCGCCAAACACGCAAGGCGCACATATTTCATCGCAGCCCCCAGCGGCGCCGCAGGATCCACTCCGCCGACAGCAGGAGGATGACGAGCGCGAAGGCCCACGGCTCGTGCCAGAGGTCGCGGCGTTCAGGCGCGGCGT
Source organism: Acidobacteriota bacterium (assembly GCA_043759095.1). Classification (GTDB taxonomy): domain Bacteria; phylum Acidobacteriota; class Vicinamibacteria; order Vicinamibacterales; family CAVVIG01; genus CAVQFC01. Next base: position 4,273 of record JAYVMG010000330.1, read on the forward strand.
TCTGCGGCACGGTGGTCTGGAGCCACGACACGATGCGCGACGCGTCGGACGCGCGCACGTACCGTCCGCCGGAATTCCGCGCGACGCGCCGCAGGAAGCCTTCATTCAGCCTGGGATCCGCGAACTCGCGATCGACGCCGCCGACGTACATCCACTTATCCGCCGCGCCGAGCATCGTCGATCCGCGCCGCGCCTCGGCGTGAACGCGATAGAGGCCGGGCTGCTCCGGTCCGAGCGCCGCCGTGTAGCGGCCGCCTGCCGGATCGGCGTGGCGCAATGTGATCGGCTGCGTGGCGCCGCCAGGCAGCGTCAGCGTGGCCTCGACCGTCGCGTCGGCGACCGGCGCGAACGCAGCGTCGCGCGCGTCAACATCCACGGAGATCGCATCGCCTGGCTCGGGCGCATCGGGCAGTGTGATCGCGACAGGATCCGGCGTCGCTGACGACAGCCAGCGCGCCGACTGGCGCCAGAAGAATTCGTACGACCGATCCGTTGACGCCACCAGCATCTTCCAGCGCCACGACGCTTCGCCGGCAAACACCATCGACCGACCCTGTCCATACCGCTGGACGGCGACGACAGGGAACACACCGCCGCCGGGCGCCGTGGTCAGCGCCAGGACCGTGGCGCCGGGACGCGGACCGCCAAGCGCGGCGCTCGCTGCAAGCGCCGGCAACGCCGACCACAGCTTGCGCGTCTCGTCCGGTGACGCGCCGAGGCGCATGATCGGATGCGACTCGCCTTCCGGCGTCAGCCGCATGCGATTGTGCGCGGGCAGATCGCCGCTGCCCGACGAGCGCACGAGTCCGCCGCGGCGATCGTTCAACTCCACTGGCAGCGCCTCCTCCAGCGCCGTGCCCGACAGACCGCCTTTCGCAAACGATCGGCCGCCGAGCACCAGGAGTCCGCCGCCGCGCTCGGCGACGAAGTCGGCCGCCAGCTTCAGCTGCGCGCGAGAGAAAAAGCCGGCCTCGACGTTGGCGATGACCAATCCGTCGTACGCGTACAACTGCTCGCGCGTGGAGGGAAAGCCGCCGGTCAGTCCGACGCCGCGGGCGGCGCCCGCCTGGACGATGAACGTATCCTGACCGTCGCCGTTCTTGCCCTTGCGCGTGACCGAATCGATGTCGAGGCCGGGATCGCCGGCCAGCGCGCGCGTCATGAAACTGTGCTCGAATCCCGGCGCGCCCTCGACGAGCAGCACGCGCCGCTTGCGCCCCGCCGGGCTCACGAGGACGCTGCGGCTGTTGTTCTCGCCCACGTCCTCCGACGGGTCGCGCGGAATCTCGGCAGTGTAGACCGTCGCGTTCAGTGGATCCGGCGACACCGTGAACACCTGCTCGATCGGTGATCCGTCCGCCTGCGGCACGAGACGCCGCGTGTCGAGAAGCTGGCCGTTCGCGAGGACACGCAGTGAGAACGGCGCCCGCCCGAAGCCGCTGCTGACCGCCGTCACGTGAAGATCGACTGTCGAGTGATCGAGCCGCGGATCGCCGGCCGTGATGCCGAGCACTTCGCGATCGCGCGGGCCCTCTGGTGATCCGATGCCAACCGTGAACACGGGCGCCCCACCGGCTCCCCCCCCTGCCCCACTCGACCCATCTGACCGACTTGGCCCACCCGACCCACCTGACCCACCCGACCGACCCGACCGACCCGACCCCGTATCCCCTCCGTCCGACAGCACGACGATGCCCGCAACGGCCTGGCCGCGGTAGCGCTCGCGGACGGCGGCGATCGCACCGGCAAGATCGGTGCGCCGCGCGTCAGCCGTCAGGGCATCAGCGTTGATCCGCGCGAGGCCGTCTCCGACGCCGTAGATCTCCGTCGTGAAGTGCGTGGTCAGCGGGAGGCCAAGTTCGTTGTTCAGCAGACCATTCGCGCGCGCGAGGCGCGTCTGCCCGTCCGCATCATGAATCCGCATGCTGCGCGACACGTCGACGAGCACCGGCACGATCGCGTCGCGCGAACCGACAGGCGGCAGGACGGCGATGGGACGGAAGATGAAGAGGACGAGCGCGACCAGCGCGGCCACGCGCAAGCCCGCCAGGACGCCGCACTGCGCGCGCGTGAGCGGAGACAGCGGGCGCCGGTACTCGACATAGACGACAGCGCCGATCGCCGCCGCGAGAACGACCGCCAGCCACCACGGCAGCGGATACGCGAAGTGCATCTATGATTTCTTCTTATCGGCGATCGCCTTGAAGTAGTCGTCGACCTGTTTCTGATAGCCGGGCGGCGCCTTGTCGTCGGCGCCCGCGGCGAGCCGATCGTGCGCCTGCTTCGCCTGCAGTTGTTTCGACAGCGAGGCCTCGACATTCTCGAGCACCTGCGTTGCCTGGCGGCGCATCTCTTCCCACTTCGCGAAGTCCTGCTTGAAGGCTTCGGTGCCCGGTGCGGAGAGGCCGCTGCTGCGTGGCGTCTCGAAGGTGAACCCGCCGCCGCCCCCGCGCGCGAAGGCCGGATCGTCGCGGCGCATCTGATCGGCGAGCTCCTTGGTCTGCTGCAGCTGCCGCTGATACTGCTCGCGCAGCTTCTCGAGATCGGCGCCCGTGCCGCCACCGCCGGACTGTCCCGCGCCCGCCCGCCCGGAGTCGCCCGGCGTCTTCTGCGCGCTCGACGCGCTCTCCGACACACCCGACCTGCCTGACCCACCAGACCTATCCGACCCACCCGACCTATCCGACCTATCCGACCCACCTGCCCGTCCTGACTGTCCGTTCGCCAACTGTCCGAGCGCACGGCTGGTCTCGTTCAACTGCTCGCGCAGTTCCTGCGCTCGCGCGCGTTGCTCGGAGAGTTTCTGTGAGTCGCCGTCCTGACCGCCGGTCGCCGTCGACAGTTTGTCGGCCGCCTTCTCGAACGCACGGGCGAGTTCCTGCTGCGAATCAGTTTGCGCGCGCGGATCAGCAGTCGATCGCGCGGCCGTGTTGCCGCGGCCGCCTTTCGGATCCTCGGTGGCGGCGCGCATCGCGTCAGCCGCCTGCTGCATGCGTTCCGACACACGCTGGCGATCGAGGTCTTTCGCGACGTCACCGGCAGTCGCCTGCGTCTGCGCGTTCGAGGCGCGCTCGCCGGCGCTGGCCGCACCTTTCGCGCCGTCAGCGCCCTTGGCCTGCTGCTTCAGTGACTCCTGCAGCTTGCGCGCGCGTTCGGCGAGCCGCTCCTGTTCGCCGGCCAGCCGCCGCACGTCGTCTTTTCCGGCGTCTCCCTGCGCCGTCTTCCCGAGCCTGGAGGCAATCTGCTTCTGGGCATCGGCCAGCTGGCGCGCTTCGAGCTGCATCTCGCCAAGCGCACGGCGGCGCTCGTCTGGACGCGACGCCTCGATCTGCTGCTGCAGCTCTCTCAGCTTCTCGAGCGCGCGATTGCCACGCGCACTCGCCTGACCCGGATCCTGCCGGCGCAGTTCGCTCGCCGCGTTCCGCATCTCCTCGGACACATCGCGCATGCGCTGGCCGTTGTCACCGCCGCTCTGTCCTGCCTGACCTACCTGACCTACCTGACCCTTTTGGCCCTGCTGCCCGGCCTGCCCCTTCTTCCCGTCCTGCCCTGTCTTGCCGTCCTGTCCGGTCTTCTGCGCCATCTTCTGCGCGAGATCCTCAGCCTTCTGCCTCAGCTCCGACTGATCGCGCGTCAGCTTCTCGAGCTCGCGCTTCAGCTCCTCTTCGCTTATCTGCGCGCGCTGACGCGCCAGCTCCTGCTGTTTTTTCAACAGCTCGTCCTGACGCCGCGCGAGTTCCTTGATCGCGTCGAGCGCGCTCTGATCGCTTTCGCTGCGCGACTCCGTGCTCGATTTCGTCTCGTAGTTGGTTTGCTGCGCCTTCTGCAGCTCCTTGTCGAACAGGGACGAGACGTCGTAGTTGCTGCGGTTGTTGCCGGCGCCGCTGCCGGCCTGCTGACGCTGCACCTCGCGGCGTTTCACGTCGGATTGCGCTTTCAACAGCCGGGTCAGCGCATCCATTTCACGTGGCAGCGCCTCCGCGATTTTCATCCCGTCGAGGGAGGTGACCGCATCGGCCATCGCCCTGGCCGCCGCCGTCATCTGATCCTCCTCCGGCAGCGTCTGACCCGCTTTGAGTTCGGGCGGCTGCGGCGGTTGTGGCGGCAGCGGTGGGCCGCCGCGTCCGCGCTGCGGCTGCGCGCGCCGCTTCGGATCCCGCATCGTGCCCTCGCGGAACGAACTCGACAACTGCTCGACGCGCGTCTTCAGCTCCGCTTCCGCGCGAGAGACGGACTTCACGTCCTGCTCGGACGTTGCGCCCTTCGCCGCGCGCGCGCGCCGATCGAGTTTCCATGTGGCGACGACGACGTCCTTTTGCGCGGTGACGAGGTCGTCGATGCCCTGACCGCCGCCGGGCATGTTGCCCTGGCTCTGCGTCAGTGTGAACTCCTGCTCGTACGGCTTCACTTCCAGAAAGAAGATATCGCTGCGCGCTTCGTTGGGACGCGTGCCGCGCGTGAGATCACGCGCGCGGGCGTAGTACGAAACGACGTCTCCCGGCTGGACGTCGAGATCTTCGAGAAACAGCGTGTGGCGTCCGGTGACGTTCACACTGGCGCGCGCGATGCTGAGCGGAACGACTTTCTCGTCCCCGCCGCGCACCGAGTACACCAGGTCGAGGCGATCGACGCCGTAGTCGTCCTCCGCCTGCGCCTCGATGTCCACCTCTTCGAGACGCGTGACCGATCGATCCGTCGCCGGCTTCAGCAGCCGCACATCCGGCGGGCGATCCTCGAGCGGGCGGATGAAGTATTCCGTGTCGCCCGGGTTGCCGATGCCGTCGCGGTCGGCCAGCG
>JAYVMG010000331.1:0-9068 GCA_043759095.1 Acidobacteriota bacterium
GCGCGTGACGAGCGCATCGACGTACGCGCGCTCGTTGGGCGGGGCAGTCGAGGCGAGCGCGTGCGCGCGTTGGACTTCGTCGTACGCGGCCTTCTCGCGATCGGGATCGACCTCGAGGTTGATGTTGGGACCGAGCGCCAGCGCGATCCCCCAGTGCGGCATTGGCGACGATGAGTCGAGCTCCGCCGCACGGCGGAAGGCGCGCACGGCTTCCTCGTGGTTGAATGCGTAGACGAGGGTCAGGCCCTGATCGAAGAACTGTTGCGCCTCCGCGCTTCGCGTCGCAATCGGATGGTGCAGCTTGCCAAGGCCCGGCGTCACCACGGCTGGCTTCGCGGCCGCTGGCGCATGCGCGCCGTGCTGCAGGGGATCGGCGCTGAACAGAGATAGAAGGAAGAGGATGATGAACACGGCGATCCTTCCGGCAGGCCTCGAAGGCCTACGCTACTTTTCCAGAAGAGACTTGAGTGACGCCAGGGCGCGCGACCATCCGAACCCGATCACTTCGTAGTAGCGCCGCCAGCGCGCGCTCTCTTCGAAGCCGGTCTGTGTGACCCGCACGCGCGTGGTGTTGCCTTCGACCTTCAGCGTCACCTCGAGCGCCATCGGGCCGATCGGCTCGCCGTCAGGCGGCAGCCAGAATGCGTCGGCGACGAAGAATCCTTCGCCGGCCTGAAACGTCACGATCGTGCCTCTGAAGACCCCGCCCAATCGTCCGAGCACATCGTCTCGAAAGTCGGTCGGCGCCCACTCGATCGCATACGGCCCCAGCACGCGCGGCGTCGTCACCGAATGCGCCACCTGCCACCAGGCGCTGAGCGCGCCGGCGTCAAAGAATGCTTTCAGCACGCGCCCGGCGGGGGCGGCGATTACGGCGGTCACGTCTAGATTGGGTGCAGACATGTTGTCCATCTTTATGGCTGCCCCGCCGTACTGCGGACGCGCTGCGCGCGGGCGCGCAAGACCATGTCCTTCACTTCGCGCATCAGCGTCGGCGCGTGGTACGGAATGCCGTCCTTGATCGTCCACTCGATGCCGCCGCCGTGGGCGCCCTGAGCCTTGTCGTTGACCCCGAGTGGCGAGTAGTTCGACGCCGGCTTTCCGTTCAGCATCATGATGTCGGCGCCGTACGGATTCAGCACCTTGAGGTTCTCGAGCGGGTTGCCGTTGACCACCAGCAAGTCGGCGATGAAGCCCTCACGGACTTTGCCAATCCGGTCCTCGAGGCCGAGCAGCTTCGCACCGTTCCACGTGGCGTGCTCGATGACCTCGAGCGGCTGGAAGCCGGCCTCTTCCTGGAGTTCCAACTCGCGCGAGATGCCAAAGCCGTACAGTGAATAGATGTAGCCCGCATCGTCTCCCGTTGTGACGAGCCCGCCCTTGTTGGCGAACTCGCGCACCGCGTCCATCCAGATCCGATACTGCTGTTTCCACTTCGCTTCCTGCGTGGACGTCCAGCCGAGGAAGTACGAGCCGTGGTTGTCGAGCGATCCCTTGAAGTACTCCTCCATCGACGGGTGCAGGTAATCCCGGAACCACGGCTGATTCCGCGCGCGGACAAGATCGCGGCTGGCTTCGTAGATGGAAAACGTCGGATCCCATGCGACGTGCTTCTCGACCATCAGGTCGATGATCTTGTGGAGCTTCGCGGGGTCAGCCTGCGCGAAGAGTTCGCCGGCGCGGCCGAAGCGGTGGATCTCGTTCGAGTAGCTCATGTCCGGCGGGAAGTTCTGGATGCCGTTCAGGGCGGCATCCGCCACGCCGTAGAAGTGCTCGATTGAATTGACCCCGAGCTCCGCGTAGTCCTTCGCCGTCGTTTCCTCGACCGCGATGTGCGTGGCCGTGCGCATGTTCAGCGTGTGCGCCTCGTCCATGATCGCTTCGAGCTGATCGCGATCCATCCCGACAATCTTGAGGCCGTCGGCGCCCTTCTGCTTGATATCGCGAATCCAGGAGCGAATCTCCGCCGGTGATCCTGTGCGCCCCTTGCTGACGAACGGGTAGACGAGGATGCGCGGCGCGATGATCGTGTGCGCGTTGCTCTCCGCCTGCCAGCGTTTCGACTTTTCGAAATCGCCGCCGACCTCGCGCGCTGTCGTCACGCCGGCGGCGAGATACAGGTTGCGCTCGTACTGGATGGGTTGCGCGATGCCCGGTTCGCGCTCCTCGTGCCAGTGCATGTGCGCGTTCACGATGCCGGGCATCACGTATTTGCCGGTGGCGTCGATCACCATGTCGGTCGATCGCGGCGACGTCGGGATGGTGACCGCGGATCCGGCCAGGCTGTCGGGCGGGCCGATATACGCAATCAGACCGTCCTGCACGACGATGTCGACGGGGCCGTACGGGGGTTTGGCGCTGCCGTAGATCACCATCGCATTTCTGATGATCAGGCGCCGTGAGGACTTCGCGTGGATAAGCGGCGTGACCGGCGGTTGCTCGGCGCCGAGACCAAACGTCAACAGTGCGGCGAGCGCGATCCCTGTGATCGTCACGTTCATGCGGTCGACCTCTCCTCTCAGAAGACGCGGGGATCATAGCATTCTGATGGTAAATTGATCGCTATGTCGCAGCAGCCGCTCGCGTATCTGGACCCGGAGTTTCTCGACAGCGACGAGGGGCGGCCGGTCAGACTGCTCTCGGAGTACCTCGACCCGCTGCGCCGGTTCAGGGAGCAGAAGATTCAGGACACCGTCGTGTTCTTCGGATCGGCGCGCGTCGATAGCCGCGAACGCGCCGAGCGCGCACTGAAGACGCTGAAGGCGCGCGGCGTCCACGATGCCGACGATCACTACGAAACCGAGCTGAAGAAAGGCAGCAAAGCGGTCGAGTGGGCGCGCTACTACGAGGACGCCCGCGAGCTCGCGCGGCTGCTGGCGACGTGGACGCTCGGCATCCAGTCCGACAACCACCGTTTCGTCGTCACCTCAGGCGGCGGACCGGGGATCATGGAAGCAGCCAATCGTGGGGCGCACGAAGCCGGTGGCAAGACGATCGGCCTGAATATCCGGCTGCCGTTCGAGCAGGGCGCTAATCCGTACATCACCGACGGCCTGCGCTTCGAATTCCACTACTTCTTCATGCGCAAGTTCTGGTTTGCGTACCTCGCAAAGGCGCTGATCGTGTTTCCCGGCGGCTTCGGCACGCTCGACGAGATGTTCGAGATCCTCACGCTCGTGCAGACCGACAAACTGTCGAAGAAGATCGGCGTCGTGCTGTACGGGAGCGAGTACTGGAAACAGGTGCTCGACCTGAAGCCGATGGCCGAGTGGGGCGCCATCGCCGAGAAGGATCTGGAGCTGCTGCACTACGCGGACACGCCGTCAGACGCGTTCGAGTACGTGCGCGATCACCTGATCGCGAACCATCTCGAACCGCAAACCGCGCAGGAATCGGCGACGCCAGAGATCGCGAAAACCCGCGGCTAGCCTCCGACAATCCACAGATCTTCGGCTACAATCAGGACGAGTTTGCGCGGCGGCTCTATTACGATCGGCCGATCGCCGCGTCGCTTGATGCTTTCACGTCGGCCCGCCGCACGACAGGCGAGATCCTGGAGCGGATGACCGAGGCGGACTGGGCGCGTGCGGTCGGCACGCACACCGAGCACGGCGCCTACACCGCCGATCAGTGGCCGGAGATCTACGCGTCGCACGCGCACAAGCACGCCGAGCAGATCCCCGTCGCGCGCGACGCCGAGAAGAAAAACAACGCATAGACCGCATGGACCTCGGAGAAACCCATCTCTGCGAACCCTGCGTTCGAAGGCGGACCGTCAGCGGCCGGACACCGGATGCGCCGCCGTCGATGGAACGGCCTGTGCGAGCGCCATCGTGGCCCAGCCGGTGGCCCAGGCGCTGATCCATTGATCGCCGCCGTACGGGAAGCCGCTGTTGAAGAAGGCCTGGAACTTCGGCGCGCGGCTCGTGACGCGCCAGGAGCCGTTGGCGTTCTGCGTCGCGAGCAGGTAGTTCACGCCGCGCTGATACGCGGGGTCGGTCGGCGGCACGCCACCGGCCTTCGCGAGCACGTACAGCGATTGCCCCGTGGCATACGCGTCTGTGGCGACGCCTCCGTGCTGGCGCCACGCGCCGTCCACCTGCTGCAGCGCAAGAATCGCGGACGCAAGTGTCTTCAACGTCGCCGCGTCGGCATCGGCCCAGCGGAGACCGAGCAGCTGCATGTTGCGATCTTCCGCGGTCACCGGTTTCGCAGCGAGGAGCCACTGGCCCGCTTTCGCGATCCGCGCGTTCAATTCAGCGGCGCGCGCCGGCGGGCCGTACACCTTCAGCGACCTGATGCATAGTGCCGCGCGGGTGATCCCGCCTTCTTCAGTGGGCGGCCGCTCGCCGATGCCGTTCTGGATGTGCCATGACCCGTCGAGCGCCTGCGTGGCCGCGATGTTGGCGACGATCATGTCGGTCACCGGGTTCGGTGGCACGTTTTCCGCCGCCAGCGCGGCCAATGTCGACGCGAAGATCTCCGGGACGTTGATGTCCATCCGCTCGAGCAGGAGGGGCGGCGGCGGACCGTCTTTCAGCATCTCGATCCGCGCCGCGCTCGCCTTCGCGTCGAAGCGGAGCCCCTTCACGCGGGCCTCGCCTGCCGCGAAACCGGCCGCGTTCTGGTGGTGACAGGAGACGCAGCCGCTTCCCTCGAAGAACTTCTGGCTCGAGGTCTCGAGGAGCGCGATGCCGCGCTCGGCGGCCGTTTTGACGTCGACCGGCGTGGAGACCGGCGCCGGAACGGCGGCGGGCGTGGGCCGCGGCCTGGATACTTTCAACAGCTCCAGGCCGGTAGGCGACGCGAGCTTGCGCGCCCAGTCGGCCGCCGTTTCGCCGACCTTACTTTGCACGGTGACGTCGGCGCCGCGCCCGAGCAGCAGACGGATGACCGCCGGGTTTTGATGGTTCGTGGCGACGGCCAGCATCAGCGGCGTCATGCCGCGGCCGTCTTTGGCGTTGATGTCTGCGCCGGCGTCGATCAGCGCCTTGATCAGATCCGCTGGCGCGACCGAGGTGGCGGCGAGCAGCGGCGTGACGTCGGTGAGCGCGATCGGTCCGCTCTTCGGCGGATCGATGGGGAACAACGTCGGCATCCGCGCGGTGGCGTTTACATTCGCGCCCTTGGACAGGAGCAGCCGCACGGCCGCCAGGTTGCCGTTGTAGGACGCGCCGAGCAGCGGCGTGACTCCCGTGACGCCCGTGGCATTCACGTCGACGCCGGCGTCGAGAACGAGCCGAATCGTCTCGAGATCGTTGCCGTACGCGGCCGCGGTCAGTGTCGTATTCTGAAACGCGTCCTTCGCGTGGACGTCGGCGCCCTTCGCGATCAACGACTGGACGATCGCGGCGGACGGCTCGCTCATGGCGGCGACGAACAGCGCGGTGCGCCCCTGCTTGCTCGCGATATTCGCCTTCGCGCCGCGATCGAGCAGCAGCCGTACCTTCGCGACCTGCGTGGCCGACATCATTAGCGCCGTCGTCCCGAACGGGTTCTGCGCGTCGATGTCGGCGCCCTTGTCGATCAGGAATGTCATCGCCTCCACCGATCCGGCGGCGGCGGCGTCCATCAACGGTGTCGCGCCGAACTGGCCGGGCGTGTTGGCCGCATCGCGCGAGCTGACCAGGATCTTCAGCCGAGCGAGGTCGTTTGTGCGGATCGCCTGGTAGAGGTCGCCAGCCGGGCCTGCGGCGGGCTGTGTCGCCGCGCCGGCCGTCACCGTCATTACCACTGCCGCAACCACCGCGAGTAACTTTGTCATTGACCCCTCCATGAGCGCAGGGACGTTATAGCCGAAAATCAGTACAGAAGGAACCGCTCTCGGAGTTTGACGAACTCGGCGACCGCCGGTTCCCACGACCGCGCGATGTCGCGGGCGGGGATGCCGGCCTCGATCTGCTCACGCATGTCGGATGATCCCGCCAGGATGTCGATCGGCAGCAGCGTGTGCTCGTACTCGTACGGCGGATCGCGCCAGCGGAAGCGATCGGGATCCGCCGCGCGGAACGCGGCGACGAGAGCCACACCGGTTTCCACTGGCGTGAACGCCGTGCGATCGAGGACGTGGATCTGGCAGCCGCCGCAGCTGGTCTGCGCGTGTTTGTGAAACGTCGGCTCGATGTTCGCGGGCCGGAAATGCACGCCCGGCAGCTCGAGCGCGTTCATCCTGTCAATGAAACGCTCCGCGTCGACCCACGGCGCGCCCAGCAGCTCGAACGGCTTCGTCGTCCCACGCCCTTCGGAGACGTTCGTGCCTTCGAACAGCACGGCGCCCGGATAGACGATCGCGGAATCGAGCGTGGGGATATTCGGTGACGGCAGCACGAACGGGATGCCGGTCGCGTCGAAATACATCGAGCGATTCCAGCCCTCCATCGGGATGACGTCGAGATCCGCGCTGATGCCGAACGCGTCGTTGAACAGGCGGGCGAGTTCGCCGATCGTCATGCCGTGCCGCATCGGCAGCGGATAAAGCCCGACGAACGATTCGAAGCCGCGCACCAGCATCGGTCCTTCGACGGCATCGCCGCCGATCGGGTTCGGACGGTCGCACACGATCACCTTCACGCCGTGCTTCTTCGCGGCCACGAGGCAGTTGGCCATCGTATAGATGTAGGTGTAGATCCGTGTGCCGACGTCCTGCAGATCGACGACCAGCACGTCGACGTCGCGCAGCATCTCGGCGGTTGGCTCGCGCGTTTCGCTGTAGAGCGAGTAGACCGGCACATGGTGCGACGCGTCGCGGGCGTGCCCGGTCTCGATCATGTTTTCCTGCACGTCGGATCGGAACCCGTGTTGCGGCCCGAAGATGGCGGTCAGGCGCACACCGGGGTGGACAGCCAGCCGGTCGGCGATGTGACGGATGTGTCGGTCGATCGAGGCGGGATTGCACACGACGGCAACGCGGCGGCCTTCGAGCTGTCCGGAGGCCAGCAGACGGTCCGTTCCGAGAGACACCGGCATTGCACGATTATAGGCGGTGCCCTCCCTTGCTTCTGATCCGGGCGCGTTGGTAGACTACCCGCCCTTGGTGGTCCTGGTTCGGTGACCGGCATCGAGCGCGGACGCAGCCGCCTCTGATGCGAACGAGGAGTGAATGATGGGTCGAAGGCTTTACGTCGGGAACCTCCCTTACACGGCGGGCGAAACGGAGCTGCAGGAACTCTTCGCCAAGGCAGGCACGGTCGAGTCGGTACGCGTCATGCGCGATGCGGCCACAGGCCGGGCGCGCGGCTTCGCCTTCGTCGAAATGTCGACGGACGAAGAGGCGCAGAAGGCGGCCAGCGAGCTCAACCAGTTCCAGATGGGCGGTCGCGCGCTCACCGTCAATGAAGCGCGTCCCAAGCCCGAGGGTGGCTTCGGCGGCGGCGGCGGCTTCGGCGGCAACCGCGGCGGCGGCAGTGGCAGCGGCGCCGGCGGACGTCGCGAGCCGCGCTGGTAGCGCCGCTTCGGTTACCATAGAGGCACGATGAAAAACTGGTCGAAAGGCGATCGCGTCAGTCAACCCACCTACGGGGCGGGCACACTTGTCGAGGTCAACGAGCACCACACGGTGATTGACTTTGATGAGGGCGGTCGCAAAACGTTCGCGACCAGGCTCGTCGCCCTGCAGGCGTCGAGCGAACCGGCGCCCCACAAGGCGGCGACCCGCAAGCGGGCTGTGAAGAAAAAGAAAGTCGAAACCGAAAAGTAAAAACCTGAAAGTCGGAACGGAAAGTTCCGGCCTTAGTTTTAACTTTTAAGTTTTAGCTTTTAAGTTTCTGTCTGCCAGGAAATAGTGGACGGCCGGCGTGATGACCAGCGACAGCACCATCGACGCCAGAATCCCGCCAATCACTGCAATCGCCAACGGCTGCAACATCTGAGAGCCGGCGCCCCAGCCGAGCGCCAGCGGGATCATGCCCGCGACCGTCGCCAGCGCCGTCATCATGATCGGCCGCAGCCGGCGCTCGCCCGCGTGAATCATGCTCTCCTCCGGCGACATCCCCTCCGCCCGGAACCGCTGGTCCGCGTCCAGCAGCAGAATCCCGTTCTTCGCGACGATCCCGATCACCATGATCAGGCCCATGAACGACGACAGGTTGAACGTCGTCCGCGTCACGAGCAGCGCGGCGAACACCCCCACGGTCGACAGCAGCGCGGACGCGACGACGGCGGTCGGCGCGGCGAAGTCGCCGAACTCGAACAGCAGCACCGTGAAGACCAGCACCACCGCCAGCACGAGCACGATCAGCAGATCCTTGAACGACCGCTGCTGCTCTTCGTAGGCGCCGCCATACGCGACGCGGATCGCCGACGGCATGTGCAGATCGGCAATCGCCTGCTGCGCCGCCGCGACGCCCGCGCCCAGGTCGACGCCCTCGAGCCGCGCGGTGACGGTGACGTTGCGCTGCAGGTTCTCGCGCCGCACTTCGGTCTGGCCCGGGATGTCTTCCACCGTGGCGAGGGTGCCGAGCGTGCCGGTGCGGCCGGTTGAGCTGACCAGCAGCGTGCTCTTGATCGCATCAACCGATGCCCGCATCGACTCCGCAAAGCGCACGCGGATCGTGTACGGGCGATCGTTGATCACGACCGGCGTCGGCGCCGGCTCGCCCTGCATGATCGCGCTGACGTCGACTTCCAGTTCCTGCGGCGTGAACCCCGCCCGTGCCGCCATCGCCTGATCGACCTTGAACAGCGTTGCCGGCCCGGAGATCGTGTTCTCGATGCCGTCCAGCACGTCGACGACGCCCTTCAGCTTCTTGATCGCCTCGCCGACCCGCGGCGCCCACTGCTTCAACAGGGCCGGGTCCTGGGAGAACAACTTGATCGCGATCGGCTGTGGCGCGCTCGTCAGGTCGCCGATCATGTCCTGCGTCAGCTGAATGAACTCCGTGTCGAGCATCGGGTAGCGCTTCTTCACCTTGTCGCGCACCTCGGAGATCACCTCGTCGGATCCACGGTCGCGCTTGCGCTTCAGCTTCACCGACACGTCACCGGTGTTCGCCTCGGTCACCGTCGCAAGCCCGAGTTGAAGGCCGGTGCGCCGTGAGGTGCTTTCGACCTCCGGCGTATTGCGCAGAATC
>JAYVMG010000332.1:0-3412 GCA_043759095.1 Acidobacteriota bacterium
CGCCAGATGGCGCTGACCCGAATCGTGAATCGTGCGCGCTTCGGCGTGGGTTTAGATCGTGACAATCCAGTGGCGCCCGAGATCGAGCGGTAACTCCTCGTCCAGTCTATCGACAAACGCGGGGCCGTACTGGTTCAGGAAGGAGAGAAACCCGACCGTTCGTTCCTGCGCGTGTCCGCCGGGGAAGGCGAGTGCTCGCGCGTGGATGAACTGGCGGCGCAGGGTTTCATCGCGGCGCTTGGCCGCGTGAATCATTTTGCCGTGCAAGTTCTGCAGGTCGCGCTGCATGCGCTCCAGGGTCGAGCGCGCGGCGCCTTCGAGCGTGGGATCCAGCGTCGGAATCGTCTGGATGAGACTCGCCATCTGCGCGTCGATCGCCTGCGCGGCCTCGGTGAACGATTCCTCGACGACCGGCGGAATCTGCGTCTTGAGCAACTCGTTCAGTGCGGCTTCGTCCTGGGCCTGCAGCGCCTCGAGCGGCAGCTTGTACTTCGTGAGGAAGCGCAGCGCGGCGGAATCGAGAATCGTCGCAGTTCCGCGCGGGTAAAAGAGCGGCATCGGCACGCCGAAGTGTTCGTAAACTCCGCGCAGCTGCCCGAGATAGGCGAGTTCGTTCGGCCCCGCGACGTAACAGATCGTCGGGAAGAGCGTGTCCTGCACGATCGGGCGCAGCAGGACGTTGGGGCTGAAGCCGGCCGGCGCGGTCGTCGCCTGTTCGACGAGCGTCGCGGCGTCGTACTGCTGATCCCCGACGAGGAAGCGGCCGTCCTGCTGGCGGATCGCGCGGCGTCCGCCGTCGAGGTGAAACAGCGCGAGGCCGGCGTCGTGCCCGTGGACCTGTGCGTGGTAGCCGCGCGCCGTCAGATCGGAGCCGGCGAGCGCCGCAAGTTTTACGGTCTGCCCGGGCATCGACAACTCGCGGGCGAACACCTGGCTGACCAGCGGCTTCGACGCCGCGTCGGACGAGTCGTAGACGATGAGGCCGCGATGGCCGAGCACCTCTTCCATCCAGCGGCCGAAGGCGTCAGCCATTCCGCGCCCTGGCGTGTACGCGCGACGGAGGCCGGCGATCAGCGATTCGCGAAATTCACTCGGCGCGAGCAGGCGTTCGACCTCGTCGAGGGCGTCAACGATGGACTGGTCGAGGGTGATGGTGGCGATGGGTGCGGGTTGTTCAGAGGCGGGCCGGGCCGGCAGGGACACGCTGCGCGGTGTCAGCGTGTCGTCGAACACCGTACACGACCGGATTTCCTCCCAGTCATGATCCTCGGCGTCGATCCAGAAGACGGCGACAGCAGGTACTTTGTGATCGCGCGAGACCTGTTCGGCGAGCTTGATCGCGGTCAGGGCCTTGAAGAGCGTGAACAGCGGACCTCCGAAGAGACCCGCCTGCTGGCCGGTGACGATGGCGACGGTGTTTCCGTCGGCCAGCGCACGGCCGGCCTCGCGAGCGCGCGTCGGCGCGCCCCGTCGTTCCTGCTGGCTGGCGATGACGGCGGCGATGTCGGCGCGGCGGCGGCTGTGCGCCTGGGTCCGCGCGATCGCGTCCGCCCACGCGCTGCGGTCGGCCGGGTCACCCGAAAAAAACGGCGCGACCGCTCGAAAGTCGTACGCGTAGTCCGCGGCCAGCTTGCGAATCCAGGGAAACCTCCGGACATCGACCGGAATACGCACGGAAGGGCCGTCTGCGGCGGGAGTTGATGGCTCGGCTGAGTTGACCTGCACCGGAACGCCTACTGTCTCAAAGCGCCGCGCGGACTGTCAAGCACGCGGCCGCGCTATTCGATTGATGTGACAGCACTAAGACGTCGATCGAAGCGTCTCGGTTGCGCCGTATTCGTGTTACGATAATCGCGCCTTCCCGGAGGAGTTCTTCACTGCACACCGAAGCTACTGGCTCTGCGCCTCCCGATGCGTTCGGACCGTTTCGAGTTCTTCATCAAATTGGTGCCGGGACGCTGGGGCCGGTATTTCGCGCATACGATTCCACGCGCGAACGGCTCGTGGCCGTCAAACTGTTCAAGCTGGACCTTCCGCCCGAACGGGGGCACCAACTCCTTGCCGAGTTCGAGCGCTTGATTGCGGCGAATCTGACGCACCCCGCGCTGGCGGCGCCGCTGGCGGCCGGCATCAGCGACGTCTCGACTTTTCTCGTCCAGGATTACGTCGCCGCCGACTCGCTCGACCTTGCCGTGCGCGAATACGGCCCGGCGCCGACCGCCGACGCATTGCGCGTGGTGACGCAGCTCGCGGCTGCGCTCGACCTTGCCGCGGCTGTCGACATCACGCACGGCGCGCTTCATCCCCGCGATGTGCTGCTGTCGACCGATGACACACGGCTGACCGGCCTCGGTGTCACGCGCGCGCTCGAGCGGATCGGCATCGTCGCGCCCGTCCGGCGTCCGTATACCGCACCGGAGCGGATTGCGGGAGGGGCGTGGGATCGCCGCGCGGACGTGTTCAGCCTGGCGGCGCTCATCCACGAGTTGATCTGGGGCCGCCGCATCAGCGGGATCGGCGCGCAGGCGGCCGAGAGCCTCACGGAAATCGCCGGCGCCGATCTGGACGCGCTGCGCGCGACGTTTGCGCGCGCGCTGGCCGAGAATCCCGCCGAGCGATACGACACGGCCACGCACTTCGCCGAGGCGCTCACCATCGCGTGCCCCGGCGTCGTGGTCGCGCCGGCGCTGGCGAAACCGGCAAAGCGCCGCCGAGAGGTGCGCGACGTGGAGCCCAAACTGCCCCTCGACGAGGACGCGGTGGTGCCCGCGGCGCCTGTTGCCGAAGTGGCGGCGGTTGCCGAAGTGGCGCAGGACCTCGGTCCTGCGGATCTGTCGCTGGCGGCGCCTGACGCGGCGCCCGAGCCGCGCTTTCAGCACATCGACGATGCCGCGGTGACCGATGAGCCTGTGATCACGCGCGATGTTGCGCCCGAGCTCGTTCGCCACCTGGAGCCGGACGTGGCGCCGTACGAACCATCGATGGCGATTCCCGCCGGGCTGATCACCGGACACGACGAACCGCTGTCCGCGCTCGAGGTGTCGCGAACCGCCATCTGGCCGCTCGCGCTCGCGCTCGGCGTCGGGATGGCGGTCGGATTCGGCGGAGGATTCTTCGTCGGCTCGCGCGAACAGCCGACGCCCGTCGCCGCGGCGACGTCGGTGACCTCGACCGCGCCGGCGTCCCCCGGAAAAGAATTCACGGAAAGCGCGGTGGCGGCTCCCGCGCCTGCGGCGGCGGCGCCGAACTTAGAACTGAGAACTCAGAACTCAGAACCCAAGAATCTGAAATCTCCCGCCGCCGATGGCCGCTTGATGGTTCGCACACGGCCGGCCGGCGCACGTGTGTCTGTCGACGGTCGCGAGCACGGCCGCACGCCGGTCACCGTGCGCGATCTCGCCCGCGGTGCACA
>JAYVMG010000333.1:0-9055 GCA_043759095.1 Acidobacteriota bacterium
GCCGTCAGAATCCATGGTCCGTCCGCCGTTACCGCCACCGTGTGCTCGAAGTGCGCCGACAGCGTGCCGTCGCGCGTCACCGCGGTCCACCCGTCTGCCAGCACTTTCACCGCCGGCTTCCCGGCGTTCACCATCGGCTCGATCGCGAGCACCATGCCCTCGGCCAGACGCGGGCCGCGGCCCGGCTCGCCGTAGTTCGGCACCTGCGGCTCCTCGTGCATCTTCTGCCCGATGCCGTGGCCGACGAACTCGCGCACCACCGAAAACCCGAACGCTTCCACGTGGCGCTGCACTGCGTGGCCGATATCCGAAATCCGCCCGCCCGGCTTCACCGCCTCGATCGCCTTGTAGAGCGATTCGTCGGTGACCCGCAGCAGCGTCGCCGCGGCTTCCGACACCTGGCCGACAGCCAGCGTAATCGCGCTATCGCCGAAGTACCCGTTCAACTCGGCGCCGACATCGATCGAGATCACATCGCCTTCGTTCAACACCCGGCGGCCCGAGGGAATCCCGTGGATCACCTCTTCGTTGACCGACGCGCAAATCGTCGCCGGGTATCCGTGATACCCCTTGAACGCCGGCGTCGCTCCGGCCTTCCGAATCCGCTTCTCCGCCAGCTCGTCCAGATCCGCCGTCGTCACCCCTGGGGCGACGTGGGCGGCCAGTTCGGTCAGCACTTCACCGACCAACCGGCCGGCTTCGCGCATCTTGGCGAGTTCCGCCGCCGAGCGGCAGACGATCACCCTTTGGCTCCCGGACGGACGGCCACCCTGCCGGCCGCTTCAATCGCCGCCGCCAGATCCGCCGCCACGCGATCGGGCGCCTGCGCGCCGTCAATCGATCGGAACGTCGGCCGCACGCGGTAGTACTCGACCAGCGGCTCCGACTGCCGGTGGTACACCTTCAAGCGCTCGAGCACGACCGCCTGATTGTCGTCCGCGCGCTGCACCAGGAGTCCGCCGCAGTTGGCGCACGCCGCGCCGACCGCGCTGCCCATCTGCCCGCCGGTGCCGCAATCGTCGCAAATCATCCGGCCGCCCAGCCGACGCACGAGTTCGGCTTCCGGCACCACGATGTCCACGACGATCAGCGGACCGCGGCTGCTCATGATGCCGTCGAGCGCCGCTGCCTGCGCGACCGTCCGCGGAAACCCGTCGAGCACGAACCCGCCAACCGCGTCTGCGCGCTCCAGCCGTTCGCGCACGATCCCAATCATCACGTCGTCGCCCACCAACTCGCCGCGATGCATGACCGCTTTGGCCCGGAGGCCGATTTCGGTCCCCGTGTGCACGGCTTCCCGCAGGATGTCCCCTGTCGAGATCTTGGGGATGCCCTTGACCCGCGCGAACCGTTCCGCCTGCGTGCCTTTTCCCGCGCCCGGCGGCCCGAGCATGAGCAGGTTCAGCGACATTCTGGTCCTGGTCCCTTGAGCCCGAAGCCCGGGTTACGCCCGCCGCCCGCGAATGCGCGACTTCTTCATGAAGCCGTCGTAATGCCGCATGATCAGCTGCGACTCGACCTGCTGAACCGTGTCCATCGCGACGCCGACCACGATCAGCAGCGAGGTGCCGCCGAAGAAGAACTGCACGTTCAGGCCTTCCGTGATGAATTTCGGCAGCGCCGCGTCGAGCCATTCGCCGATGAACGGAATCGGCGCCACGCGGAAGCCGCTGATCAGGAAGTTGGGCAGGATCGCGATGAGCGCCAGGTAGATGGCGCCCGCCAGCGTGATCCGCGCCAGGATCGTGTCGATGTACTCCGCGGTGCGCTTGCCCGGCCGGATGCCCGGCACGAACCCGCCGTACTTGCGCATGTTCTCCGCCACGTCATCCGGGTTGAAGATGATCGCGGTGTAGAAGTACGCGAAAAAGATGATGCCGGCGACATACAGCAGGTTGTACAGCGGCATGCCGAGGCCGAGCTGCTGCGATACCGCGTCGGCGTACTTGCCGGGGAACGCCTGCGCGATGGTGGCGGGGAACGCGAGGATCGACGAGGCGAAGATCACCGGGATCACGCCGCCCGTGTTCACCTTCAGCGGAATATGCGTGCTCGATCCGCCGTACATCCGCCGGCCGACAACGCGCTTGGCGTACTGCACGGTGACGCGCCGGTGCGCGCGCTCGACGAACACGATCGCGGCGATAACCAGCGCCATGAACACGATCAGGAACAGCACGCGCAGGAGCCCGAGCTGGCCGGTCCGCATCTGATCGATCGTCTGCAGCACCGCTCGCGGCAGCCCGACGACGATGCCCGAGTAGATGATGAGCGACATGCCGTTGCCGATGCCGCGCTCGGTAATCTGTTCGCCGAGCCACATGATGAAGCACGTGCCGGTGGTCAGCGTCAGCACCGCCATCATCCGGAACGCGATTCCGGGGTGATAGACCAGCGGCAGCCCGCCGGCAATCTTGGTCTGCCGCTCGAGGAAGATCGCGATGCCGAGCGCCTGCACGACGCTGAGCACGATCGTCCCGTAGCGCGTGTACTGGGTAATCTTGCGGCGGCCCAGTTCGCCTTCCTTCGACAGCTTCTCGAGGTACGGCCACACCACGGTCAACAGCTGCAGGATGATCGACGCACTGATGTAGGGCATGATGCCCAGCGCGAAAATCGTCACCCGCGACAGGTTGCCGCCCGAGAACATGTCGTACAGCCCGAACATGTTGTTCTGCATCTGCCGCGCGAGCTCGTCGAGCGCAGCCAGGTTCACGCCCGGCACCGTGATGTGGTGCCCGACGCGATACACCGCCAGCATGCCCAACGTGAACAGGATGCGGTTCCGCAGATCCGAGACGGTGAAGAGATTCTTCAGACTGTCGTTCACGCGAGTTGCTCCGTTGCGCCGCCTGCCGCCGCGATCTTCTCCGCGGCCTTGCCGCTGAACTTGTGCGCGCGCACCGTCAGCGCCTTGGTGATTTCACCGCGGCCCAGCACCTTCAGGAGCTTCTTCGTTGAGCTGATCAGGCGATGTTCGGCGAGCAGTTCCAGAGTCACGACGGTGCCGGCTTCGAACCGCTCACCGAGCGTGTCGAGGTTCACCACTTCGTACTCCACGCGGAACGGGTTGTGAAACCCGCGCTTGGGCACACGCCGGTGCAGCGGCATCTGGCCGCCTTCGAACCCACGCTTGAACGTGAAGCCCGATCGCGATTTCGCGCCTTTGTGCCCGCGACCCGCGGTCTTGCCGTTGCCAGAACCCTGGCCGCGGCCGATCCGCTTCTTCGCGTGCTTCATGCCCTTCGGCGGGCGGAGATTATTCAATGCCATGGTTATTGCACCTCCACGAGGTGACGGACTTTGTGAATCATGCCGCGCGTCTCCGGCGTGTCCTTCAGTTCCACCGAGTGGCGGATCCGCAGGAGGCCGAGACTCTTCACGACGATCCGCTGGGTCCCGTTGAACCCGGTCGGGCTCTTGACGAGCGTCACCTTCACGGTGGCGCCCTTGGTGTCGGTTCGATGATTCGCCATGATGATTACGCGCTCACGCCCGTGAGTTCCTCGAGCGTCTTCCCGCGCATCCGCGCGATCGTCGCCGGGTCCTTCAGCGCATCGAGCCCGGCGCAGGTTGCACGCACCACGTTGTGCGCGTTGGCTGATCCGAGCGACTTGGTCACGATGTTCCCGATGCCGGCCGCTTCGATCACCGCGCGGACGGCGCCGCCGGCGATGATGCCGGTGCCGTCCGGCGCCGGCTTCAGCAGCACGCTGCCCGCGCCGAAGTTGCCGACGATCCGGTGCGGAATCGTGTTGCCGGCCTGCGACACGCGAATCAGATTCTTCTTCGCCGCCTCAATGCCCTTCTTGATGGCCGACGGCACTTCCTTCGCCTTGCCGATGCCGAAGCCCACCACGCCGTGGCCGTCGCCGACGACGACCAGCGCGCTGAAGCTCAGGTTCTTGCCGCCCTTGACCACCTTGGTCACGCGGCTGATCTGCACCACGTTGTCCTTGAGGTCCAGCTGGCTCGGGTCGATTCGCTCGCGAGTTCGCATAGTGCTCCTAGAATTCCAGTCCCGCTTTGCGCGCAGCGTCCGCCACGGCGCGGATGCGCCCGTGGTACAGGAACCCGCTGCGGTCGAACACCACGCGCTTGATGCCTTTTTCGATCGCGCGCTCGGCGATGACGGTGCCGATCGCTTCGGCACCCTTGAGGTTGCCTCCGCGCGAGGCCTTGTCGAGCGCCCCCTTCACCGACGGCTCGACGGTCGACGCCGACACGAGCGTCTCGCCGCTCAAGTCGTCGATCACCTGCGCGTAGATGTGGGTGACGCTGCGGAACACGCTCAAACGCGGCCGCTCTTTCGTGCCCGAGATCCGCTTGCGCTGCCGCAGCTGGATCCGGACGCGCCGATCGTCTTTTGTCTTGATTCTCATGTCTTAGCCTTTTGCCCTCAGCCCTGAGCCCTACTTGGCTCCGGTCTTTCCGGCCTTCTTCTTCAAGACCTCACCGGTATACCGGACGCCCTTCTGCTTGTACGGGTCGGGCTTGCGCAGCCGGCGGATGTTGGCCGCCACCTGCCCGACCAGTTGCCGGTCGACGCCGGTGACCGTGATGTGCGTCTGCTTGTCAATCGTCACGTCAATCCCGTTCGGGATGTCGAAGACGACCGCATGCGAGTAGCCGAGCGCGAAGATGACCTGCTTGCCCTTCAGCTCCGCGCGGTAGCCGACACCCACGATGTCGAGTTCACGCTTGAAGCCGTCGGTGACGCCGGTGACCGCGTTGGCGACCAGACTGCGCGCCAGGCCGTGGAACTTGCCCAGCTGGGCATCGTCGCTCGACAACCTGGCGAGGAGGGATCCGTCCACGAGTTCGAAGTTGATGCCGGCCGGATGCGCCTGCCGCAGCTTGCCCTTCGGGCCCTGGAGTTCCACGGCGCCGTCGACCACTTTCGCGGTGACGCCCTTGGGAACGATGATGGGTTTTTTACCGATTCGAGACATATACGTTTACCAGATGTTGCAGAGCACTTCGCCGCCAACGCCGGCTTTCACGGCGGCGCGGCCGGTCATGACACCGCGCGACGTCGTCAGGATGCTCGTGCCGAGTCCCGCCAGGACTTCAGGCACGTCTTCCTTGCCGAAGTAGACGCGGCGGCCGGGGCGGCTGATGCGCTGGACGCCCGTGATCAACCGCTCGCCGTGCGGGCCGTATTTGAGGAACAGCCGCAGGGTCTTGGTCTGCGCGGTCGTCTTCTCGATCGCACCGTCCAGCAGCTTGAAGCCCTGGATGTAGCCTTCATCTTGAAGAATGCGGGCGATCTCGGCCTTCAGATGCGACGACGGCATGTCGACGCGCGTCCCGTTGGCGGTCACCGCATTGCGGATCCGCGTGAGCATATCTGCGATAGGGTCAGTCATATCTCTCTCAGCCTTCAGATTTGGTAATTTGGTGACTTGGTAAATTGGTAATTTGATCGAACCAATTACTCAATTACCCACTTACCCGATTACCAACTACTCTTCGTCACCCCGGTCACGTCCCCGTCAAGCGCGAGCTTGCGGAAACAGAGGCGACACAGGGCAAACTTCCGCATGTAGGCGCGCGGACGTCCGCACAGACGGCAGCGGTTACGCAGCCGGACCTTGAACTTCGGCGTCTTTGCTTCTTTCGCGATCTTTGCTGTTGTTGCCATATGCGTTAGTTCTGACGGAACGGCATGCCGATGAATTGCAGCAGCTTCCGTCCTTCTTCGTCCGTCCTCGCGGTCGTGACGACCGACACGTTCATGCCGCGCGCCTTGTCGACCTTCATGTAATCGATCTCCGGGAACAGCAGCTGGTCTTTCAGACCAAGCGTGTAGTTCCCGCGGCCGTCGAACCCTTTCGGCGACACGCCCTTGAAGTCGCGCACGCGCGGCAGGGCGATGCTCACCAGACGATCCAGGAATTCCCACATGCGCTCGCCGCGCAGCGTGACCATCGTCCCGACCGGCTGGCCCTTGCGGACCTTGAACTGCGCGATTGATTTCTTCGACCGGCGCGTCACCGGCTTCTGGCCCGTGATGCGCGCGAGCTCGTCGGCGCCCGTGTCGATGATCTTCGCGTTGGACGTCGCCTCGCCGAGACCCATGTTCACGACGACCTTGGAAACCTTGGGCACGGCCATGACGTTCTTGTAGCCGAACTCCTTGGTCAGGGCCGGCACGACTTCCTTCTGGTACTTCTCTTTCAGCCGATTCATTTGTCGACCACTCCCTCGCACTTGCGGCACACGCGGACCTTGCGGCCGTCGCCGAGAATCTTGTGCCCGACGCGCGTCTGCGCGCCACACTCGGGGCAGACCAGCTGCGCGTTCGATGCGTGCAACGAGGCCTCGCGCTCGACGATGCCGCCCTTGATGTTCTTGCCGGGGTTCGGCTTCGTGTGGCGCTTGATCATGTTCACGCCTTCGACGATCAGGCGGTTCTTTTCGGGCAGCACTTTCAGCACGCGGCCCTTCTTGCCGCGGTCCTTACCCGTAATAATCAGCACGTTGTCGTTCTTCCGTAGCGGTGTAGCGAGACGCATTACAGAACCTCTGGCGCCAGCGAAATAATCTTCATGAAGCGGCGCTCGCGCAGTTCGCGCGCCACCGGCCCGAACACGCGGGTGCCGATCGGCTCGTTGTTGTCGTTGATCAGGACCGCGGCGTTCCGGTCGAAACGGATGTAGCTGCCGTCGCGCCGGCGCTCTTCCTTGACCGTTCGCACGATCACCGCCTTGACGACCTGGCCCTTCTTCACGGTGCCTTCCGGCGTCGCTTCCTTCACCGATGCGGTGACCACGTCGCCGAGGCGCGCGTAGCGGCCGGTCGACCCGCCCAGCGCGTTGATGACCGCGATCTTGCGCGCGCCGGAATTGTCGGCGACGTCGAGGATCGATCGCATCTGAATCATGGTTGGCTCCTAGACTTCCGCCGTCTTGCGGACGACGCGGGCGAGGGCCCAGCGCTTCCGGCGGCTCATCGGCCGCGTCTCGCTGATGGCGACGGTGTCGCCGATCTTCGCGGCATTCTCTTCGTCATGCACCATGAACTTGGACGTGCGCCGCTCGGTCTTGCCGTACAGACCGTGCCGCACCTGCCATTCGACCGCCACCACGATGCTCTTCTGCATCTTGTTGGAGACGACCACGCCGACCTTTTCTGATTTCTGCGCCATATATATTTCCGCTCGGCTGAAGCCTTCGCGCTACGCCTGTCTCTTCTGTCGTTGCACGGTTTTGATGCGCGCGAGATCGCGGCGCACCGTGCGCATCTTGTCCGGCGCTTCCAGCTGTCCCATCGACTTCTGGATCCGCATCCGGAACAGCTGATCGGTCAGGTCGCGCTCCTTGGCGCCGAGCTCGTCGGCGCCGAGGTCGCGCAGTTCGGCGGCCTTCATAGCATCTTCTCCAGCGCGAACCGGGTCGCGAACTTCGTGAGAATCGGCAGCTTCGCCGCCGCCAGACGCATCGCTTCGCGCGCGTCCTTCTCGCTCACGCCTTCCATCTCGAACAGCACGCGGCCGGGACGGACGACGCACACCCACTGATCCGGCGCGCCTTTGCCCTTACCCATGCGGGTTTCCTGCGGCTTCTTCGTGATCGGCTTGTCCGGGAACACGCGCACCCAGATTTTTCCGCCGCGCGCCACGAAGCGGGTCATCGCGATACGCGCCGCTTCGATCTGGCGATCCGTCAGCCAGCAGGGTTCCAGCGCCTTCAGCCCGTAGTCGCCGAACGACACGTCGGACCCGCGCCAGGCCTTGCCGGCCATGCGCCCGCGCTGCTGCTTGCGGTACTTAACTTTCTTCGGCATCAACATGACGATTTATCCTTACGCGCGCGCCTGCGGACGCCGGGGGGCGCGCTCGCGATATTCCTCTTCACGGCCGCGCTGCGGCACCAGGCGTTCGCCCTTATAGAGCCACACCTTGATGCCAATCTGGCCGTAGGTCGTGCTGGCTTCCGCGAAGCCGTAGTCGATGTCCGCGCGCAGCGTCTGCAGCGGCAGCTGCCCGTGCAGATACCACTCGGACCGCGCGATCTCGGCGCCGTTCAGACGGCCGGAGACGCGCACCTTGATCCCGCGCGCGCCGAAACGCAGCGCCGACTCGACCGCCTTGCGCATCGCCCGGCGGAACGCGACGCGCTTTTCGAGCTGCATCGCCACCGACTCGGAGATCAACTGCGCGTCCAGCTCCGGCTTCTGGATTTCCTGGATGTTGATGAAGACCTCGCGGTTGGTCTTCTTCTGGATTTCCTGCTTCAGCTTGTCGACTTCCGTGCCCTTGCGGCCGATGATGATGCCCGGACGCGAGGTGTAGATGTCGATCTTCAACCGGTTAACCGCGCGCTCGGTCTCGATCTTCGAGACGCCCGCGTGCATGAAGCGCTTCTTGAGGGTCGAGCGCAGCGCCAGATCCTCGTGCAGCAGCTTCGCGTAGTCACGGTCCGAGTACCAGCGCGACCGCCACGTCTTGTTGAACCCAAGCCGGAATCCGATCGGGTGAACTTTCTGGCCCACGGTTACTCCTTCGCCTTCTGTGTGTCGCGTTTCGACGGCGTCGTCGCGGACTTCTGGGCGCGTGCGCGCTTCGGCCGCGGCGCCTCGGTGCCCGGCGTCGTCCCAACCGCCACAATCTTCTTGCCCGGCCGCTCGGCGACGTGCAGCGTGATGTGCGCCGTGCGCTTCAGCACACGGAACGCGCGGCCCATCGGCGCGGGACGCACCCGCTTGGCCGACGGCCCCTGGTTCGCGTAGCACGCCGACACAAACAGTTTGTCGACGTCGCCGCTGAAGCCTTCCTTGTTCGTCGCGTTCGCAATCGCCGACCGGAGCACCTTCGAGATGTCCGCAGCAATCGCCTTGCGCGTGAACTGGAGCGTCGCCAGCGCCTGATTGACGTCCTTGCCGCGGATCAGCGCGAGCACGAGCCCCGCCTTCTGAGCCGACGTCCGGACGTACCGCGCTGTGGCCTCTGCCTGAATCATCATGACCTACCTAGCTCCCGGCGCCTGCCGGCTTCGCGGCGCCGCCGGCCGACCCCGGTCCGCCGGCGCCCGGCCCAACCGACGCGGCCTTC
>JAYVMG010000334.1:0-3409 GCA_043759095.1 Acidobacteriota bacterium
TGTTCGCGCTGTCCAACCGCATGGCGAATCTGCTGGCGCTGCGGCCCAACGATGAGTTCTACACGATGGGGCGCACACCGGCGGCGAAATGACGTGATCCCACGGAAGGAGCGGAGCGATTCCGCCCCTCCCGTCTGCCGGACTAGAAGTCGAGCGTGAAGCCGACGCGGATGATCCGGGGCGCCAGGATTTCGCTCGGCGCCAGGTACGTCGACCCGACACCGACGACCTGGTTCACCACGGTGGCCGCGTTGCCCAGGTTGAAGAAGTCCGCCATCGGCGTGAAGCCGCGCGCGCCGAACTTGAACTTCCTCGAGAGCCGCAGATCGACCATCGTGACGTTGTCGAAGCGTTCGTTGCCGCGCTCGCTGAGCAGCACGACCTGGCTCGCGCGCGTCAGCGCCACGCCCGCCGCCGTCGCGAGCGCCCGCGTGACCGTATAGGTGGACACGTACGGGTAGCCGTTGTTCGAGATCAGCGAGCCGGCCAGGTTGATGGCTCCGGGCAACTCGTAGCTGCCGGACAACCGCAGGGCATTTTCGGAATCGTTACCGATGATGCCTTTCGGATAGAGCGTGACGTTCGGATCGTTGAGATCCGTGCCGTTGGTGGTGCCGCCCGTGTTCTTGCCGATGGTGAAACCGGCCACCATCTGCCACTTCTTCGAGAAGCGCTTGCGCGCCGTGAACTCGATCCCCTTGTAGTCGGTATCGAGATACGGGTCGTTGTTGCGGATGTTGTTCTGCGCGCTCGCCAGGGTGGACGCGAGATTGAACACCGTCACCGTCGTCGGCTTCGGTGCGGACACGGTCCCGCCGGGGCCGTTGGGCACGTTGACGGTGAACGCTGTGTAGGCGCTCGACGGCACGAGGGTGTTGCGCTGCCCGAACTGATCACGATTCGTGCGGTAGTAGAACATCGCGCCGACACCCACGCCGCCGGGCAGCTGGGTCTCGACGCCGGTGGTCACCTCGTCCGAGTACGGCCATTTGACGCCATCCGCGTAGAACGTGGAGACGCCGCCGCTGAACGCCGAGCACGTGGCAACGTTGACTTCGGACGACTGAAACTTGCCGTCGCCGTTCGGATCGCTCCAGGGGCACGTCCGCGATCCGGCCGACAGCTGGTTGACGTTCGTGACCCGGTCGATGCCCACCTGCAGCCCGTACCGGCTGTAGCTCCCCTTCAGCGCGGTCCGGCCGTTGCCCGTCAGATCGTACGAGGCGCCGGCGCGCCACACGGCAATCTTCTGGTCGAGGACGGTGGATTCCGTGATGCTTTTCGCCGCGACGAACGTACCGCCCGGGTTGGACTGATCCGGCAGGATGCCCTTGTACGAGTCGTAGCGCATCCCGAGGTTCAAGGTCAGCCGTGCGCCCACCGTCCAGGCGTCCTGGACGAAGAACCCCATGACCTTGGCGAGGTTCTTGGGATTGGCCGGGGTGTTGAACTCGCGAATCTGCGACGGCACGCCGTTGCTGTACTCGACGTAGTAGTCGCCGAGGACCGTCTGCTGCGACTCGTAGTACAGCCGCCCGTACTGCACGCCGGCTTTGAGCAGGTGCTCACCGCCGAGCCCGTGGGTGCTGTAGGACACGACGTTGTCGAACTGGATGCGCGAATTGGGCTGGTGTTCTTCGCGGGTCGCGGCGAAATCCGCGGTCGACAGCGTGTTGTCCACCCTCCGGATCGCGTCGGCGGGCGTACCGGGCTGATAGAGGTAGTTGGTCTGCCCGTTCATGAAGCTGAAGTTCGACTCGTAGACGAGGTGCTGCCGGATGCCCGTGTACTTCACCTGGGACAGCGTGGCCGGATTCGTCTGCACCAGCGAGGCGATGTCGGGCACGTTGTTGGGCGGCGTATCGCGACGATGCCCGCGAATCTTGTCGTTGGTCAGGAAGGAGCCGGTCAGCTTGTTGTTGGCCGTGAACGACGCGACCATCTTGCCCGAGTAGTTCTTGAGGTCGTTGTCATCGAGGGCCTGGCTGCCGTCCTTGTTACGCGCGTTCACCAGCTTGTTCACCACCCACTTGCGGACCGTGCCGTTCACCCACAGACGGTTCTTCACGAGCGCGCCGCCACCCGAGACGTTGAAGTCGTACGTCTTCAAGGTCGGGTTGCCGAGGAACACGTTGCCCACCTTCGCGGCTGCGGCCGCCGCATCCAGGTGGTTCACGGACTGCAGGCTGTCGTTGGCGAAGGAGTACCGAGTCTGGCCTTTCCAGACGTTGCCGCCATCCTTGGTCACCATGTTGATCGAGACGCCACCGGCCATCACTTCCGCCGGGACCGCCGAGGTCATGTAGTTCACTTCCTCGAACATGCCCTGGTCGTAATACATCATGGTCGCGCCGCCGCCGCCGCCCGGCCAGTTCACCGTGGCGCCGTCGATGTTGTAGCTGACGTCGTTGGTGTTCGATCCATGCGCGGACAGGGCGCTCTGCTGCATCGACTGCGTGCCGCCGACGTCATAGGTCGCGACCTGCACGCCGGGGATCAGTTTGGCCAGCGACCACGGGTCGCGGCCCGTCGGCACGCCTTCGAGAATCTCCTGGTTCATCACCGTCTGCTGCACGTTCGACCTGGTGTCGACCGTCGGCGATTCACCGGTGACGGTAATCGACTCGCTGACGTTGCCGACCTCGAGCTTGCCGTTCACCGTCGCGACGAACGCCGCGTTGACGCGCACGTCGCCGTTGGTAATCGACTTGAAGCCTTGCAGCTCGATCTTGACGGCGTAGGCACCGGGGGAGAGGCGATCGAAGCGATAGATGCCGCCCGCGTCGGTGACTTGCACGGCGGTGCCGCCGATGAGCCGCTCGCCGGTGAGCGTCACGGTCGCGCCCGGCAACACGGCGTTGCTCGAATCGGTGACGGTGCCCGTAATCGAACCGGTTTGAACCTGGGCGTGCGCGATCCCTGCCGTCAAGATGCAGAGCGCACACACCACCACACGCAGAACCAACCTCATGCTGCCTCGCTTTCGCTATAAGAACGTGGTGAATTCTAGAACACTCTCGATGATGATTGGACCCATAAAGGATGTGAAAGATCGTCTCCGAACCAAATTAGTGGATGTGGCGTTTCTTATCGCTCGTATACTCGCCTCACGTATGAAGCGCGGCCTCATTGTGTTCGGGATTGGGATGCTCGGCGTCGCGGCATCTGCCGACGGTCAATCGCCCGCATTACCCGCATCTGCCTCTCAGAATCCGCAGACGCTGCTCGTGCGGCAGTACTGCGCGGGCTGTCACAGCGAACGCGGCAAAGCGGGCGGCGTGTCGCTCGCATCGTTCGAGATCGGCGCCGCACCGCAGCACGCCGACGTCACTGAAAAAATGATCCGCAAGCTGCGCGCGGGCATGATGCCGCCGCCCGGCGCACGGCGCCCGGAAGACGCCGCGCTGCT
>JAYVMG010000335.1:0-3394 GCA_043759095.1 Acidobacteriota bacterium
TTCATGAACCTGGCCCACGCCGGAACGGCGACGTCGGCGGCAAAGCCATTCGGCAGAATGGTTCGCGGGCGATCGAAGCCGACCCACACGCCGGTCACCAGCTTCGGTGTGAATCCGATGAACCACGCGTCATTGAAGTCGTTGGTTGTCCCGGTCTTCCCGCCGGCGGGCAGCGTGAAGCCCAGCGCGCGCGCGCGGCTGCCCGTACCCGCGTTGATCACGTCGGCCAGCATCGTGGACATCAGATACGCGGTCGTGTCGCTGATGGCGCGGACGGACGAAGGCTGCGCCTCGTACAGTACGACGCCATTCAGATCCTCGACGCGGCGGATCAGCTGCGGCTTGGGCACGAAGCCGCGGTTCGCGAACGCCGCATACGCCGCCGTCATCGTCTGCAGCGTGACCTCACCGGAGCCGAGCGCGAGCGATGGCACGCTCGGCACGTCGCCGACACCCATCGTCTTTGCGTATTGCACCGTGCGCGCGATGCCGACGTCCTGCAGGAGGCGCACCGCCGCGCGATTGCTCGACGTGCGGAGGCCGGTGCGCAGGCTCATGGACGAAGCGGACGAGTGCTCGTCTTCCGGCGTCCACGCGCCCTGCGCCGTCTCGATCGGATCGTCGAGGCGATCGATGATCGTCGCCGGGGAGTAACCCGCCTCGAGCGCCGCGGCGTAGACGAACGGCTTGAAAGCCGAGCCGGGCTGCCGATGCGCCTGAACCGCGCGATTGAAATGGCTGTCGTCGAAATCACGACCGCCAACCATGGCGCGAACATTCCCGGTGGCCGGGTCGAGCGCGATGAGGGCGGCCTGCAGCGCATCGGACGGCTCGACGACCGCGTTCCGACCGGCCGCCTTCCGCGCCGACGCTCGCCGGACCTGCCAGGCGACGCGGCGCGTCTCGATCGACGTGATCTGATCCGCGATCGCCGATTCCGCCGCGATCTGCATCGGCATGTCGACGGTGGAGAACACGCGCAGCCCGCCCTGGTACACACGCTGCCATCCGAAGCGCGTCACCAGTTCCTGGCGTAGTTGCTCCTTGAAGTACTGTCCGTGCGGCTCCTCGGATCGGAGCGAGTCGTGAAGCACGGGCGTCGCGGCGCGCGCGCTCTTCCATGTCGCCCGATCGATCGCTCCGGCGTCGAGCATCGCCTGAAGGACAACATTACGCCGCCCCACGGCGCGTTCCAGGCTCACCGTCGGCGCATAGCTCGAGGGGGATTTCACCAGACCGGCGATCAGCGCGGCTTCCGGCACGCTGAGTTCCGACGCGTGCTTGCCGAAGAACCCGCGCGACGCGGCCTCGACCCCGTACAACCCATCGCCGAAGTACACCTTGTTGAGGTACAGCTCGAGAATGCGCGGCTTCGAGTAGAGACGCTCGATACGAGCGGCGAGAATCAGCTCCTGAAACTTGCGGTGGAACGACTTGTTCGGCGTCAGAAAACTCTGTCGTGCCAGCTGCTGCGTAATCGTACTGCCGCCCTGCGCTCGCCGGTTGTGGCGCACGTTCGACATCGCTGCCGACGCCATACGGATCAGGTCGAAGCCATGATGATCGTAGAACCGCTGATCCTCAATGGCTCGAATCGCGTCCGTGAGGTTGGGTGAGATGTCCGAGAGCGGCACCTCGATGCGCTGTTCCTTGAAGATGCTGAACGCGAGCTGATCCTTATCGTCGAACACCGCCGTCGACTGATCCATTTCACCCATGCGGCGCATGGCGTCCGGATTCGGCAACCCTTCACGTAGACCGAGTAAGAACCACACGCCTCCAACAACCGGGACGGTGACCGTGAGCAGACACGCCGTGACCACACAGGACACAAGGCGGGGAGACTGCTGCCGCGCTGCTCGCCACCGGCGTCGAAGCTCATCCAGCCTTTCGCAGACCTTTCGAATCATGTCGCCGATAGTGCAACACCAGCGCCATGTGACGCGTTACGCGACCGGCTTGGTGGCGGTAGCGATCAGAAACGTGCCGAACCGTCTCTCCAGAAACGGCAAGCGCATGAAGCGTTCGTAGAGGCCGTTATACAGCGGCAGCATCGCGCGCGCCAGCCGTCCCTCCACGAACCGGTACGAAATACCGCTCAGGCCGACCACCTCGACCTGCGTGAAGCCTGCCTCTTTCAGTTCCCTGACGAGTTGCGCCTGCGTCAGCAGCACCTCGTTGTGGGTCTTGCCTTCCGGCACGAACA
This sequence comes from Acidobacteriota bacterium, assembly GCA_043759095.1. Taxonomy (GTDB): domain Bacteria; phylum Acidobacteriota; class Vicinamibacteria; order Vicinamibacterales; family CAVVIG01; genus CAVQFC01. The sequence continues at coordinate 2,207 of JAYVMG010000335.1, forward strand.
GCGGGGATCGCGGATCGCGATAGAGAAACATGCTGGGGCTGAAGCCGTTCGGATCGTACGAGAAGAACCGGCCTCCTGGCTTCAGCAGGCGCCTGGCTTCGCGCAGGCTGCGGCCACGCGTGCCGGGGTCTGGAAAATGATGCAGCACGCCCGACATCACCGCCACGTCGTACGAGTTCGACGGCCGCTGGACATCGCAGATGTCGCCGACCAGATACTCGGCGCCACCCTGTCGCTGCGCCCGTTCGATGCTGCGCGGCGAGATGTCCACGCCGGTTAACGCGAGCTGCAGCGTCTGCAGCCGCTTCGTGAAGGCGCCGGTTCCGCATCCCAGGTCGATGCAGGTCATGCCGGCCCCCAGCGGCAGCGCCCGCTGGAGCCGGTCGAGGATGCGCCGGTACGCCGCCTCGTCGAGGACGTCGTAGTCGCCGTACTCCGCTTCGAATCGATCGAAGAACTCCGCTTCTCCGGGGCGGTCCTGGTCGACGTGCGGGCGCGCGCCGTTCACGAGCCGGACGGTCTGCGGCTGTCGCCGGAGAAATGTCGTCGCGAGCGCATACCGCACCCACCGCAGGTAGTGCGGCGCCCACGTGAAGACCTTGAACCGGCTCGTCCCTACGGTCCGCTCGTGCCATTCGAACGGCACCTCGGCAATCGGCCAGCGGAGGCGATGCGCCTTGACCAGCAGTTCGATGCTGTAGGTGAATCCTGCCTCGGCATCGATCGGAATCTGCGTGATCACGCGCCGGCTGAACAGCCGCAAACCGCTGGTCGCATCGCGCGTGGGAACGCGGGCGATCCGCCACATGAACCAGGCCGTCGCGCGAACGAGCACGGCTTTCACCCACGGGCATCCCGTCATGACGCCGCCAGGCATGAACCGGGACGCCGCGACGATGTCGAAGCCCTCCTGGAATTTTCGTATCAGCGCATTCAGCCGGGGGGCGTTGAAGTCGTCGTCGGCCGGGAACACGATGACGCAGGGAGCGGTTGAGGCGGCAAAGCCGCTCAGCACGGCTCCGAGCGGACCTGCGCCCGTGTTCTTCACGGGCACGATGTCGAATGCATCCTCGTAACCGCCGAGCGCCGGCAGGGTGTCGTCGTCGTCCCGGTCGTAGCAGATCAGCACTCGTACCTGGAACTGCAGCGATTCCCTGAAGGAATCCAACAGGGATCGGATGATCCGGC
>JAYVMG010000336.1:0-21626 GCA_043759095.1 Acidobacteriota bacterium
TGCAGAATACGTGCGTCCATACTCACAAGATTCTAGTCCATCCCGGCTCGACGCTGACCACTTTCCGCGGCGTGACATACTGTCCGCGCTTGCGCATTCGATGGCCGGTGTCATTGTGGCTTGCGATGGCGGCAGGTGTGAATCTGGCCGCCGGCGTCGCGCTTGTGTGGCGGGATCCCGCGCGCGCCGGGGACATCCGCTCGATGTACGAATGGTGCCGCGCCTGGTTGGGGCGCGGCGAACAGTTGTATGTCGTGGCCGGCCAGAACACCGACTATCCACCGAACGCCATCGTGCTGCTGTCGCCGCTCGGTGTGCTGCCATGGGCCTGGGTCGTGCCGCTGTGGACGGCCGGCGCGCTGCTGCTCACACCGCTGCTCGCATATCTCGTGATGCGATGCGCGTCGCGCGGCGATGGATCCGCGCTGACTGTCCCGCTACTGCTGGTGCTCTGCTGGGCCAGCGCGCACACGCTGCTGCAGTTCACCGTGCTGTCGATGACCCTCGCGTTTCTCTCGCTGCGCATCGTCGACACGCAGGGCGATGCGAGCGGAGTCCTTCTGGGTCTCGCGCTGTTCAAGCCACACATCGCGGGGCCGATCTGGCTGTGGACCGCGGTCACTGGGCGCGCGCGTGTGGCCCTCGTGTCGGTGGCGGTGGTATGCACAGGCTGGGTGGTCTACTGCCTCCGCATCGGCGCAAGCCCGCTGGAGACACTGATCGGATACGGGCACGTCCTGACCGAGCAGTACGGTGGCGCTGGCGGTCTGACCGGCCGGACGAGCGTTCGCGGGTGGGCGATGCTTCTGTCCGCAGACCCACGCGTGTCGGATACGCTGTGGATCGGGATGGCGGCGGTGCTCCTGGCCGTCGTGTGCTGGCTGGCGAGACGCGATCCGCGCCGCGCACTGGACGCCGGCGGGCTGGCGGTGCCGGGATTGTTCTGCCTGTGGTCGCTGCTGACGTTCTACCACAACGGCAACAACCTGATGCTGATGCTGCCGGCATTCGCGTACGTGTGGTTCCTCGACGATCGACGATCGGAGGCGTCCCGCTGGATCCCGATCGCGATCGTGCAGACGGTCTTGATGTACGACGTGCCGGCGCGGCTGGCCACGACCGTCTCGGCGCATCTGTTGGTACGGATGGCGATCGAGCATTTCGATCGCACCGTTGCTCTGGTGATGTTTGCGTACGTGTCCGTACTCTGGTGCGTCAGATCTGACTCGCCGGACGCGTGATACCCTCAAGATTGACGTTGCCCACCAATCAAGAATCGTAAAGAATTATTAAGTGCGTCGGACAGCGTTTGGTGGGCATGTCAGCTGTTCCGTCGTGACGGCCCTCCTGCTCGTGCACCTCATCGGCCTGCTCGTTCTGCTCGGCAACACCGACCGGCTCCGACTTATCGCCTACGACTATCACGAGGTTTCGAGCGAGGCGGACATGGTCGCGCCGCCGTCAGCGCTCGTTGAACTCGGGTATACGGAAGACGAGCCCGCCGATCTGTTCACCTTTCGAAGGTTGGCCGAGCCTGTTCTTGCCGGCGCCCAAACTGATGCGGAAAGGGTTCGTCGGTTGGGCGACCTGGTCTATTCGCTTCGGGATGACAGGACAACCGACTTGGCCAAGCCCGATGACCAGGGCAGGTCCAGCATTTTGAGTCACCCGCGCCAAGGCGCTAATGCCAACGGCTGCGGGGAAATCGCCATCGTCATGAGTGCTCTCTGGCGCAGCGCCGGCGGTCATAGCCGCGGCGTCCAGTGGGCGACCAGCGAGGGGCGGGCTGGTCACAATGGGGTGGAACTGTACTCTGCCGCGTACGGCCGGTGGATTTATTACGACCCGAACCTCAATGGCTATGGTGTCGATGCCGATGGCATTCCGCTGTCTCTCGCCGTGCTGCGCTCGAACGTGCTCACGAAACAAGGCGTTCACCTCATCGCCAGTCCTTCGCGCCATGACTGGACCCCGGATGAGTTCATCGCGGCGTTGCCGTACTACCCAGTCGAATCGTACGCGTTGAACAATCGCGTGCTGTACCGGGAAACCGGCCACCGCTTCGGGCGCTTTGCGCGATACTCTTCGTGGCTGAGCGCTCTTCCTGGGTCGATACCTCGCATTCTCGATAACCTGATCGGTGATCGAGACCGCCGCATGGTCATTGACGGCAAGATTCAGGTGGCCGGGCTGCTCACATTCACTGGCGCCAGGATCGCCGTTTTCTACTTACTGACGATCGTCGCGCTCTCGGCATACGCGCTCGGGCGCAGGCGGCCAGAAACGCTTTAGGTCACTTCTGCTGCGAACGGTAGGGGCCATTCGCGCGCACCTGAACCGGACGCGCTTCGTGCAGCGCGATCGCGGCGATAATCGCGAACAGCGCGCCGTCAGCGGGCGTTCGGAGACTGGTATCCCAGATCCCGTGAATCGCGGCGGCGACGATTCCGGAAATCGCACCGGCTCGAACCCAGAAGATCGCCGTGTGGTCCGTGCGCAGCCGGTTGGCCATCTGCACGGCGGCCGCGAGCATCGCCATGGCCGCAGGCACGGCGAGCAGGATGCCGCCTTCCGCCATCAGCTGCAGGTACTCGTCGTGCGCCTGATTGAAGAAGAACAGCCGCGATCCTGACTGATAGACCAGCATCCCCTGCTGATAGGCGCCCGCGCCGACGCCGGTCAGCCAGAAGTCCGACACCATGTGCCACGTGTCGCGCCAGATGACCGGGCGGCCCCATTCGCCGCGCTCGGTGGTTTCCTGCATGCGCATCGCGAGCGCGCCAAGGTTGGCGAAGTAGGACGAGGCGATGATCAGCACGCCCAGCCCCGCGACCATCAACATCAGGTTGCGCTTCTTCGCGATCCGCGATTGGGCGAGAAGCATGAACGTCAACAACCCTGCGAATCCGCCGATCATGCCGGCCCGCGACAGTGAGCCCAGCAGCCCGCCCGTCATCAGCACCACCGCGCCGGCCAGCCAGACCTGCGTCGAATCGATCGCCTCCACCGAGATCCCTGCGCCCTCGCGGCGGCGCGATCGGTAGTGCGCCATCGCGTATCCGACGACGAGTGGAATCGCCATCGCGAGCCACGTGGCGAGCGCGTTGCGGTTGACGAAGGGTCCGTACGGCGTGGCCTTAGGCGTGAACGGGCGCCAGTACCAATAGAGGAGGTCGGGTGACGTCGCGCGCTGCACCGCGACGAGCGCGGTGAGGGCGAGGCCCAGCCAGGCCACACCACGCACCGTGGTCCGCACCCCCCCGCGGGAGAACGTCGCGCGTGCGCACCAGAACAGCCCAAGATAACTCGCGCCCAGCGCGAACGCCCAGATCGTCGATTCGACGTCGATCGACACAGCGTGCGGCGGCCGGATGGCTGGCGGCGTGTCGATGCGCACCGCGCGGTCGATCGTGATCGCCTCCGGCGACAGGCGGTCGCGCGTGGCGCCGGGAAGCGGAATCATCTGAGCGGCGACGACGGCGAGGCAGGCGAGCAGCGCCCAGTCGAGGACGCCGCCTGTCCTGCGACCGACCGGCGGCCGCTGAACGGCGCAGAGCAGTGCGACGCCAGCGCAGAAGGGCGCCGTCGTCCAGCGATACACGCCGGCGAAGGCGACGAGCACCCAGCCGATCAGGAGGAGAAGGGGAACGGCGGAAGCCGAAAGCTCAGAGGGTCGCTTCGGCGTAGTAGTTCTTGTACTGATGGCCGTAGTACCGCGAATAGTAGTACTTGTTCTTCGCGAAGTTGACCTTGTTCAGAACCACGGCGGCGTAGCGGGGCCGCGACTGCATCACGATGTCAATCGCGCGCTCAGCCAGACGGCGACGCGTCATTTCGGCGCCGATGACGAACGTCACACCGGTCACCATTGGTGCGAGGATCACCGCGTCGGTGACCGCGAGCACTGGCGGCGTGTCGATGATGATCCAGTTGAACGGACCGTGCGCCAGGTTGGTCAGCAGCGTTTTCATGCGCTCCGACGACAGCAGTTCTGACGGGTTCGGCGGCGTGCGGCCGGCGGTGATGGCGAGCAGATTCGGATCGACCGTCCGCTGAATCACGTCGCGCACGCGCGCCTGCCCGGTCAGCACCTGCGACAGGCCGCGCTCGTTTGTCAACCGCAGCGGGCGGTGGAGGCCCGGGCGGCGCATGTCGGCGTCGATCAGGAGGACGCGCGATCCGCCGTAGGCCAGCGCCATCGCGATGTTCGCCGCGGTCGTGGTCTTGCCCTCGAGCGGCTGCGCGCTGGTGACGATGACGATCTTCGTGCCCTCGTCGGGATACTTCGACAGCAGCGAGGTGCGAAGCGATCGGAAGGACTCGCCGAAATCATGCGGGACGTGGGATGACGCGAGCAGCGGGTGCTTGTCGCCGCGCACCGCTGGCACCAGACCGAGGAACGGCAGCTTCAGGCGCCGCGTCACGTCCTCGGGCGTCTTGATCGTGTCGTTCATGTAGTCGAGGCCGAGCGCCACCGCGATCGAGAGCACGAGGCCGATGACGACCGACATGAGATAGGTGCGGCGCCCGCCAGGCGTAATCGGGGCGCGCGGCACTTCTGCGCGATCCACAATCCGCACGTTGTTCGCGCGGCTGTTGGCCGAGACCTTCAATTCCTTCTCGCGCGTCAGCAGCGACTGATAGACCTCGCGGTTGCTTTTCGCCTCGCGCTCCATCACGCCGTAGCCGATGCCCTTGCGGTTCAGGTCCGTCGATTCGACCTTGGCGCCTTCGAGGTTCTTCGCAAACGTCTGCTCTTCGATGAGCGCCGTTTCGTATTCGTTGCGGACCGATTGCACCGCGCGCGCGATTTCGTTGTCGAGCTGTTTCTGCGCGTCCTGCAGTTGGCCGTTGATGGTGACGACCTGCGGGTGCTTGTCGGCGTACCGTTCGAGCAGTTGAACCCTCGTCCGCTGCAACTCGACCAGCTTGGCCTTCGCGCTCTGCACGCCCGCGTTGTTGGCGATCACCGGAATGGCGTCCGGCGACGTCCCCGTCGCGATCGCCTTCACCTGGTTGAACACGGATTCCTTCTGGACACGTGTGGTCTTCGCCCGGGTGGCCGTGTCGTTCAGGGAGTTGAGCCGCGACAGCACGATGTTCTGCTTGTCATCCAGCGAGAGTGCGTTTTCCTTTTCGCGGTACTCCGCCATCGCCCGCTCGCTGTCCTCGACCCGCTTTTGCTGCGTGGCGAGCTCAGTGTCGAGCCATTCGAGCATGCTCGACGTCGACCGGAGCTTGATCTCCAGATTTTCTGAGACGTACTCGTCGATCAGCGTGTTGGCCGCGTCGGCGGCGAATTTCGGATCCTCGGAGATGAAGGTGACGTCGACCAGGTGGCTGCCGCGCACGGGCTGCACGTCCACGCGGCTCACGAATGCGCCGACCAACGACGACTCGTCGGCTGTCTCGTCGACCTTCGGCGCCTCCGCCTGGGATGCAGCCGTCTTCGTCGAACCCATCACCCGGTTCTTGAAGTCGCTGAGCATCGAGAACGGCGTCGGCGTCGGCGGCTTCGTGCCGTTGAACTCCGGAACGGTTTCGAGGTGCAGCCTGCGGATGACGCGCCGCGTCAGATCTCGGCCCTTGAGGATCTTGTACTGCGTCTGGTAGTACGGTTCCGGATCCTCGTAGAACTGATTCTGATCGTTGGCGAGACCGGGGACCGCCGTGGAGCGCTCGTCCTCGATCAGCAGCCGCGCCTGCGCCTGGTAAACCGTGATGCTGCTGTAGCCCTGGATGATCATCGCCGCCGTCACGAGCACGAAGACGGCGACGCACAGCCGGCGATAGCGATACAGCACCGCGAGACGATCGAGAAGGTGAACGTCGTTTTCCGCGGTGTACGGCGCTGGCGCCTGGCCAGACGGAGACGTGCCGCCACCCGGCTGGGCGGACGCTGTCGGAATCGTCGTCGACGATCGCGGTGCGCCGGATGAAGTGGGTTCGAACATCGGTGACTACCCAGGCGGGCTGACAGGCACCGTCGGTACGATCGCTAAAACGCTGCTCGCCGCGGCTTGGGACGCGACTGCCGCCGCCGACGGTGTGCTCGAACTGCCCATCAGGCCCGCGAACGGCGGAATGCGGAACGGCAGCTTCACGACCGCCGACACCGCTTCGCCGGCGTTCACGTTCATCATCTGGCTCGCCGCAAGAATGGTTTGATCGTTGGACATGACCTCGATGATGTAGTTGCCGGGGTCGAGCGCTTTGAACGCAAACAGGCCGGTCTCGTCGGTCAGCTGCGTGTCGACGATGCGGCCATACCGCGCGTCGCGCAGCCGGACGACGGCGCCATTCAAATGACCGTTCGCCGAAGTGAGCGCGTTGCCCTGGATCATCGTCAATCCGGCCTGTCGCGCTTTCGCCGCCGCGGCTTTCGACATCGCCTTCGTCGTCACCGCGCGCGCGGTCGTCGTCACAGCCTGCTGCTGCGCGGAGAGCGAGAGCGTGCCGAGTGCAAGCAGCGAAGCGGTGGCGATTGCGAGGAGGCGAGCCATACTGTCCTCAGTTTCCTATTCCTATCGGTCGAATGGAACCCACCCGGTCGGGAGGTATTTTCGGAAAGACTCTATACGACACTGAATACCTTTATTCGCCGTTCAAATCGTAACACATGGCCGCTGGTCCCACAAGCGTATCGTCTGAGAACCAGGCACCGGCGGTCGGTCGAAAAAGGTATTCAAAAACTCGCGTAAGTCGTTGATAAAGTAGACCGTTATGGACAAATTCTATCTGATCGACTTCCCTTCGGCAAACAATATCCATCCGTGATTTACATGAAATCCAGGGCGGTGTTGATCGGGGCGGCGGTGCTGGCGGCATTCGTTCCGCTGCCCTCCGGCGTCGTCGATCGGTTCTACACCGCCCGTTTTTACGCGCTGCTGCAGCCGCTTCTGACGTCCCTCTCGAACCTCGCGCCCTTTGCTGTATTGGACGTCGTACTCGGGGCAACCTTCACCGCGTGGGTGGCGCTCGCGGCGCGCGATCTCGTGCAGACGCCTGGTGGTGTGTGGGGCGCCGTTCGCGTGACCACGCGCACCGTCACCTGGTGCGCGGTGCTGTATCTGTTGTTCCTCGCCATGTGGGGCCTCAACTATCGGCGTCCGCGGATGCGCGACTCACTGCCGTTTGATGCGTCCGCCGTGACGGCCGACGCCGCGCGCGCGGCCGCCGCGCGGGCAGTCGATCGGTTGAACGCGCTGCACAATCCGGCGCACGCAGCGGCGCCGGCGCCCGCGACTGGCGCTGTCGATCCCGCGCTCGCCGAGGGATTCGCGCGCGCGCTGCGCGCCGTCGGCGTCCTGCGAGACGTGGTGCCGGCGCGTCCGAAACGCACGATTCTCGATGCGTATTTCCGGCGCGCAGGCGTCGACGGCATGACCGACCCCTTCTTCCTCGAGACGTTCATCGCCTCCGGCGTCCTGCCGTTCGAGCGCGCGTTCATCGTCGCGCACGAATGGAGTCATCTGGCGGGGATCGCGGACGAGGGCGAGGCGAATTTCACCGGCTGGCTGGCGTGCATGCGTGGATCCGACGCCGACGCGTACAGCGGCTGGCTGTTTTTGTATGCCGAGCTCGCGCGCGCCGCCAGCCCCCGCGATCGCGCCGCGTTGTCGAGCACGCTGACGGCCGGACCTCGAGCCGATCTGCGCGCGATCCGCGAACGCTACACGCGTGAGGTCAACCCGCGCGTGTCGAATGCCGGGTGGCGCGTGTACGACTCGTACCTGAAAGCGAATCGCGTCGACGCGGGCACGGCCAGCTACGACGAAGTCATCCGTCTCGTGCTCGGGGTGCAGGTGGACGGTCGATCGGTGCTGAGTCTGTCCACCGAACCGCGCTAGGCCTTGTGCTTGTGGTGGCCGCGTCTGCCGACGCCCGAGGGCTTTTGCGGCGCGGGCGAAGGCGGAAGCGGCGGGGCGGCTCGCGCCGGCGCATCCTGCGGATCGCCTTCGTAATACACGCGCTCGAGAAACAGCCCGGACGGCGGCGCCGTGAGACGCGCGGGCGCCGTCGACCCTTCCGCGAGAAACGCGCGCACGGCGTCCGGCGGCAACTCGCCGCGTCCGACTTCGACCAGCACGCCGACGATCCGCCGGACCATCTTCCACAGAAAGTGAGATCCCTGGATGCTGACAAGGATCAGATCGCCGTCCTCGATGATCTCGAGATGATCGACGAGGACCAGCGTCGACGCCGGCGTCTCGCCGGCATCGTCGCGGGCATCGGCCGCCGTGAAGGATCGGAAGTCGCGCATCCCGACAAACGCGCGCGCGGCCTCGCGCATCGCGTCGATGTCGAGTCGCTCTTTCACCCACCAGACGCACGCGTTGTCAGAGGTTCGCCGCCGCGCGATCTGATAGCGGTAGCGTCGGGCGACCGCGTGGTGGCGCGCGTGAAACCGATGCGGGACCTGCACTGCGGCGAGAATATTGATCTCGGAGGGCAGCGCCGCATTCAACTGGAGCCGCAACGTCTCCGCCGGCAGGTTCGTGCTGACGTCGAGATGCGCCACTTGTCCCAGCGCGTGAACGCCTGCGTCGGTTCGCCCGGATCCGTACAACTCGAAGTCCTTGCGGCCGGTGACCGTGCGGACCGCCGCATCGATGTCCCCCTGAATCGTGCGGGCATTCTTCTGAATCTGCCAGCCGCTGTAGCGCGTGCCGGCGTACTCGATAGTCAGCTTGAAGCGTGGCATGGTCAGACGCGCGGATCGGCGATCCACGCCAGCGTCTGCAGCCGGATCCGCGTGTCGGCGAACTGCGCGAGGAACGACAGGCACCGCTCCCGCAGCACGTCCGGCGCGATCGGCTCGCGCGTCGCGTAGAACCCCATCGTCACCGGCACTTCGTTGACGTCGCCTGGATAGCCATACGAAAACATGACGAACGCGCCGAAGCCGCTCGCGGCGAGCAATGCGCCGAGTTCATCCTCGTCGAACAGGCTCTTGTGCAGCTGTCCGATCCACCAGGCTGGTTGGCCCTCGGGATCGCCGTGCGTATACCGGTAGACATTGAACAGGTCGAACACCGGGCCTGCCGTGCCGGGTCCGCGCTCGACGTAGAGCCGCGCGATGTTCCGGAAGTACGGGACGCCCATGTAGCAGCAGGCGCCGTCCGGCGCCAGCGCCTCGCACAGGCGCTGCAGGTGCGGTCCGCGTGATGCTCTGTAGAGATGCTCGAAGAACGCGTTGCTGAACGCGAGCGCCACCGACCCCGTCGCCAGCGCCGGCAGGTTCAGATCCATCGCCACGTCAACGGCGGCGGTCAGCCGGTAGTCGATGTTGACGAAGTCCGCAAGCCGGTCGTCGCCGCACCCGAGATGGACGCGCAGTCCGCGTTGCCGCTGCAGATCGGCGAGGCGTCGGGGATTAGCCAGGCCGCGCAGCCGTTCACGGACCACGCGATCGATCCGCCGATAGACTCCGCGAGCGATGCCGATCAACATGCGGTCATCGTGTGGCCATGGCGTCTCTCGCCCCCCCCTTGATGATGTCGTACAGCGCTGCCGAACGGATCGCGTCGGTCATGTTGGCGAGCACCCATTCCCGCGGACGAAAATCGGATCGGCCGGCGAGCGCCGCGCGCAGCACCGGCTCGAAGTCGTCGATCGATCGCCACAACCGGCCGGTGGCCGGCGTGAGATACGGCGCGGACGAGCGCGCCTGGAACTGGTGGCCGCGCCACACCGCCGGTCCCTGCGGATCCCACACCACCGTTGGCACGTCCATCGACCATGCCTCCACCAGCGCGAGCCCCTGCGTCTCGAAGGTGCTCAGGAACACGCCCATCACGGCCTCATCGAGCAGCCGGCGGTAGTCATCGGGCGTGAAGATCTCGTGATCGCCGTGCAGCGATCGCACGCGGCGTGGCTCCAGCCCACACGCGCGCACCACGTGCTCCACCTGTTCGCAGAACGCCTCGTCGCCGCTTTTCCAGTACACCACGGCGATGTTCGTCCGTTCGCGCGCGGTTGGCTTCCAGAGATCCGCGTCGACGCCGCACGGGCAGGCCACGCTCTTGGCGACGACCTCCGGCGCATCGCGGACCAGATCGAGCGCCCATTCGTGCGCCACGATCAGGCGATCGATCTCCGGCAACCGCAGGACGCCGTCGCACTCGTCCAGGAAGAGCGCGTTGACCGGGCCGGCGACGAGGTAGTCAATCGTCCCGCGTCGTTTCAACGCGGCCGCCTGAAGCAGCCCTTCGTTGGCCGGGGCGTACACCACGCGCGCCAGTTCGCTCATCCGGCGCGGGTTGAAGTTGAAGTCAGCGTCAATCGCCCGCAGGCCTTCGACGACGCTGCGGACGAGCGCGTAGTGTCCGGGATACTTCGATATTTTCGGCAGCGCCGCGCCCGGCTTGATCAACGGACGCAGACGCCGCCTCGCGCCGTGATACAGACGGCGGGCCGGTGTCGGCAGCGGCGACGTGAGGACCGTGAGAAATGGGCGCGCCATCTCACATCGGCAGCCGGCGTCGCGCCGCGTGGTATACGCGCCGGCCGAATCGCTGCGCCCGCACCGACCACGACGGCACGTACGACCGATCGGGCCGTGGCTCGCGCCCGGCGTGGCGCCGAAACAGCTCGCGAAGCGTCGCGACGTGCCAGATTTCCAGCGGCTCGAAGAATTCAGGCGTGCGCTCGTTGAACCAGCCGAGCACGTCGCGCTCCTGCCACGATTGTTCGCGATCGACGGCGAGGTCGGGAAAGGTGATGCCCTGCACCCATTGGGCCGGCACGCCGTCGGTCTGGATGCGCGGGTCGGGACGCGTGACCGAGTAAAACTCGTTGATCGCCGCCGCGGTCTTTGCGCCGTCCAGCCATTCGCGGCAGCGGTACCACACCTGCTTCATCTGGTTGCGTTCGGCGAGGAGCCACTGCAGGTGCAGCACCGGAAGATCCTGTGCGCGCAGCGTCCCGACCGCGCCGTCCAGCGGCACGCGCGGTTCGTGCAGCGGCAGCCTGTTCGCACGGCTGTAGTCCATGCGCCGATCGTCGACCAATCCCAGTTGTTTCCAATATGGCGCGTACGGATACCCGGAGGTTCGGTATCGATCGGTACGGTTCCACAGATGGTAGTAGAGGCATTCCACGACCGTTCCTGGTGTCAGTTCGTCACGCCGACTCTCGAAGAACTGCGTCGCGAGCCGGGGCGACAGCAATTCATCCGCGTCCGTGCACCACAGCAGGTTGCATCCGTCGTAGTCGCGCGCGGCATCGAGGAGCTGCCAGCGCGCTTCCTCGCAGACCAGCCGTTCGGAGGACTTGATCAGTACGACCTTGGGAAACCGGCGGCAGACCTCGCGGGACTCGTCCTCCGAGTCCTGGTCGTTGACCAGGACGACATCACAGAACGCGGACAGGCACGTCAGCGAGTGCGACAGCACCCAGGCTTCGTTCCGGACCGGCATCAGCGCGATGATCTTCATCTCGGGGCCATCATTGTCCGGTCAGCAGCAACGCGATCAGCCGCTTCCGCCCGTATCCTCTCGACCATCGCGGATTGTAGAGATCGCGACGCCATGCCTGGACGACGAACCGTCTCAGCGTCGATCGTTGGGCGGGCGGCGTGAGCCGGTACAACGTGAACAACCAATAGCCGCTATAGGTGTAGAACAGCGCCCGGTCTCTCGGGCTCAGCGGCGTCGACAGCGTCGATCGATACAGCGTGAACAGGTGCAGGATGTGCTCGGTGCTCATGCCGGTGTGGCGCGCATTGTCGCCGTGCTGCCGGTACCAGGCCAGCGGCTCGCGCAGGACGGCGGCCGTCCAACGCTGCATGATGGCCATCAGAAACGGTCGATCGACCAGCGTCCCGTACTGGTCGTGCGCCGCGACGATACCGCCCAGCGCCGCCCGCCGATAGACGACCGATCCGAACATCGGCTCCAGGCCGCTCAGAATACCGCGCAGGAAATCGGCTGGCGACTCGAACACGTTGTACCCCGGATCCGTGGTGCGTCCGGCCAGCTGCTCCGGAGACGGTTCTCTGGTGAACTCGCGTAACTCGGCCGCCACAAAACCGCAGGACGGGTGGCGCTCCAGGATTCCGACGGCCGCGGACAGGAAGTGCCGGCCGAGCAGATCGTCTTCGTGGAAGGCCAGCGTGTAGGCCCCGGTGCCGGCGCCGATCGCCTGAAACATATTGCACATTGCACCCAGGCGGATCGGGTTGCGCTGGTAGCGCACGCGCGGATCGCCAAGCGACGCCACGTACTCCCGGTAGTCGTCGCCGTCGCCATCGTCGGCGAGCGTGAGGTCGAAGTCGGTCCACGTCTGCGCGAGGATGGACGCCACACACTGCCGCGCCTGATCGAGGTTGTGGTAACACGGAATCGTGATCGACACTCGAGGCGGGCTGCTCGGTGGCGTCATGCTCAATCCCCGACCAGCCATTCCTGATTGATGACCAGGTCGCCGCCGTGTTCGCTTTTGATGCTGTATCCGGTCTTGAACAGATCCGACGACGTGATCTGGAAGCCGACCGCGCGCTCCCAGATGTCCCAGTGCTCCTTGTTCCAGACGCGCACCGCGAAGGTGAAGACGTAGGCGCCCTCGGTGAGCGGCAGCGGTCCCAGCCGGCAGACGAAATGCTGCTGCTCGGCGAGGTAGTAGCGGTCGCGCACCGGGTTGGCCGACCCGAAACTGACGACGCGGCCGTCGTCGTTGCGCAGTCTGAATTCAGCGGTGTACGAGTTCTCCGGCGCCCGGCCGCTCGACCAGAGGTGGATGTCCATCATGTCGCCGGCTTCGAAGTGTCCCGTCGCGGCGCCGGCCGCGTTGCGCAACTCGACGCGGCGAAGGTGATAGTCGCGCGGCGGGTGGTTGCGGTCGGCGACGCCCGACATGTTCTCGCCGCCCTCCTGGTGCATGCGTTCGTAGCGCCGTGTGATGTCGGCCGGTGTGCCTTCGTCCACCACGCGGCCGCCGTTGAGCATCAGCGCGCGCGTGCACAACTGACGCACGCTGGTCAGATCGTGGCTGACGAACAGCACCGTGCGCCCGTCGTCGCGGATCTCCTGCATGCGACCGAGGCACCGGTTGCGGAAGTGCAGATCGCCGACCGAGAGGACTTCGTCGATGATCAGGATTTCCGGCTCGAGGTGCGCCGCGACCGAAAATGCCAATCGGACGTACATCCCGCTCGAGTAGTGTTTCACCGGCGTGTCGATGAACTGCTCCAGTTCGGCGAACGCGACGATCGCGTCGAACTTGCGGAGAATCTCGGCGCGGAACATGCCGAGGATCGCGCCGTTCAGAAACACGTTCTCGCGGCCGGTGAGTTCCGGATGGAAGCCGGTGCCGACTTCGAGCAGGCTCGACACGCGGCCGTGCAGGTCGACGTGGCCTTCGGTAGGCGGCGTGATCCGCGACAGCACCTTGAGCAGCGTGCTCTTGCCGGCGCCGTTCGGCCCGACGATGCCGATCACTTCGCCGACGCCGACGTTGAACGTGACGTCTTTCAGCGCCCAGAACTGCCTGGAGTGATCGCCGCGTCCGGCCATGTGCTTGAAGCGGCGCCACGGACCCGTCGCCCACGACGTCAGCGATTCACCGAGCGTCGTCTCGCCCGTCGGTATCTGGCCGATCGTGTAACGCTTACCGAGCCCAGCGATCTCGATCGCGTCAGATGACATCGGCGAATCGTCGTTCCATCTGGATGAAATAGCGCACGCCGACCACGAACATCGCCAGTCCCGACACCGAGGAAATCAGGATCACGTCCATCGGGAAGCGCGCGCCCAGGATGCAGCCACGGAAGCCCGCGATCATCCCGACCATCGGGTTGAGCGAGTAGAGGCGATGCCACTGCGCCGGGATGATGTCGAGCGTGTAGAGCACCGGCGTGCCGAACAGCCACAGCTGCATCACGAACGTCATGATGTAGCGCACGTCGCGATATGTGACGATCAGCGCGGCAAAGAGGATCCCGGCGCCCGCGGCGCTGACGATCGTGCCCAGCAGGAACAGCGGCAGCGCGAGCATCGCCCACGTCGGCGCGACGCCGTACGCCGCCATCATCACCAGCAGCACGACGAAGGAGATCGCGAAGTCGACCAGGCCAGACGCGATCGCGGCCGCAGGGATCAAGATGCGTGGGAAGTAGACCTTGCTGATCAGGTGACTGCTGCCGATCAGGCTGTTCGAGGCGAGCGCGACGGCATTGGCGAAGAACGTCCACGGGAGCATGCCGACGAAGACGTGCAGCGCGTACGGGCCTTCGACCTGTTTCGCCATGCCGCCAAAGCGGCCGAAGAGCAACGTAAAGGCGAACGTCGTGGTCAGCGGCTGGATCACCGCCCACGCTGCGCCAAGGACCGTCTGCTTGTAGCGCACCTTGACGTCGCGCCAGACGAAGAAGAACAGGAGCTCGCGGTATTCCCACAGCTCCGCCAGATTCAGCATCTGCCAGGAGTGGGGAGCCTCGAGTCTGAGTGTGCGCCGAAGCGGGTGGGCCACAGGGTTACGGTCATTTTACGCTAGTCGGCAGGGCGTGTCCGTTCGCGCTTATAATCCCTCTCTTCATGGCAGACGCTGTTCCCGCTCCACGTTTGATGGTCACCGACGCGCTGGGCCGCCGGATCGTCAACATCGACAAGTCGTTGTTCACGATCGGACGGCGCAGCGAGACCGACTTGCGGCTGCCTGGCGCCGACATCTCGCGCGTACACGCCGAGATCAGCATCGAGAACGGCGCCTGCGTGATCCGGGACAAGGAGTCGCGCTTCGGCACCTTCGTCAACGGCGAGAAGCACAACGAAAAAGTTCTCGCGCACGGCGATCAGATTCGGCTCGGCCAGGCTGGCGACACCGAGATCGTGTTCTTCATCGACGATGAGGCGCCGTCGGCGGAGAAGAGCGCGGTGTCGGCCGCCGGCGAACTGCGCCAGATGTCTGCGTTGCTCGAAGGGCTGCGCGCTCTCGGTTCAGGCCGCGTGCTCGACGAAGTGCTCGCGATGGTGCTCGACTCGGCCATCGAGGTGACCGGCGCGGAACGCGGTTTCATCATGCTGGCGAACCGCGAGAAGATGCTCGAGTTCAAGCTCGCGCGCGCTCGCGGCAAGGTGACGCTGTCTGGGCGGACGTTCGAGACGAGCCGCAAGATTCCCGAGACCGTGTTCTCGACCGGGCGGCAGACGATCGTCGAGGACCTGCTCGACGGCGACCTCGCGCAGCTCCATACCGGCACCGTCGCGCTTGGCATCCGCCACGTGCTCTGCACACCGCTCCGACTGGTTCGCTACGTCGAGCGCGCCGACCAGAAGGGCGCCGACGAGCTGATCGGTGTGCTGTACCTCGACAGCCGTGAGCGCGGCGCATTGCGCTCGGCTCACGCGCAGTCAGCGCTCGACACGCTGTCGGCCGAAGCGGCGCTGGCGATCGAGAACGCGCGGTTGTATCGCGAAGCGCTCGACAAAGCAAAGTTCGAACAGGAACTGCAAGTCGCCGCGGCCATCCAGCAGTCGCTGCTGCCGATTGCGAACCGCGAGGGCGCGTTTTTTTCGACGGCGGCCGCGTCGCTCGCCTGCCGCGCGGTGGGAGGCGACTTCTACGACTACGTCGATCTGCCCACTACGCAGTTCGGTTTCATCATCGGCGACGTGGCGGGCAAGGGATCACCGGCTGCGCTGCTGGCCGCCGCGGTGCTCGGGATGTTCAGCTCGGAGGCGACGTATCAGACCGGCGCCGCGCCGGTGATGACGCGTTTGAATCACGGCCTCTTCCGCCGCGCCATCGAAGCGCGCTTCCTCACGAGCTTCTACGGGATTCTGGGGGCGGATGGATCGCTCACATATTCCAACGCCGGGCACAACGCGCCGCTCGTCGTGTCGGCGACGGGCATCCGGCGGCTCGAGACCGGCGGCGTCGTGCTGGGGCTCTTCGAGCACGCGGCGTTCGAAGAAGAAACGCTGATGCTGCAGCCCGGCGATCTGATCGTACTCTTCAGCGACGGCGTGACCGAAGCGATGAACGCGGAAGGCGAAGAGTTTACCGACGACCGGCTGATCGCGTGCGCGAACGCGCATCGCGGCGAGTCGCCGCAGCATGTGCTCGACGCGATTTTCGCCGACGTCGTCGCCTTCTGCGCCGGCGAGCCGCAGAGCGACGACGTCACCGCCGTTTTGGTCCGCTACAACGGCTGACGCCGGCCGCCGCTAGTAGCCCGCCTGCACCGCCTGCGCGAACAGGCTGGTCAGCGTGGCCACGTCTTTCAATCCGCCGTAGACGTCGCCGTACACGTACACGCGGCCGTCCTTCACGGCCACCGCCATCCCGTTGGCGTAGACGCGAGCCGTGTAGCCGCTCACCTGTTGTGTGGTGGTTGTGCCGGCGCTGAAATAGTTGGGCAACACGGCTTCCGCGTAGTTGAACAGGCGGTCTGCATCCGACAGCGCGCCGCCCGCATCGTTCAACAGCCGCGCGATCGCCAGCTGATAGTTGCTGCCGGCGCGGGTGTACCCGGCCACCACGATCTTGCCATCCGGTTGCAGTGCGATCGATTTGATCTGGTCATCGACGCCGCTCCCGAACGCGAACGACACTTTGCCGCCCGTGCCGAAGGTCGTGTCGAGCGCGCCGGCTGACGAGTAGCGCGCCACCGCGAATTTGCCTTCGGTATAGCCGCCCAACAGAAGCTTGCCGTCGGGCTGCAGCGCGATCGCGCTGGCTTCGTCCGAGCTCGACGGCAACCGGCCGCCGAACTCCGTGCTGACCACGCCGCCGCTGCCGAAGCTCGCATCCAGCGCGCCCGTCGTCGTGTAGCGCGCCATCACGAAGTCGCCGATGCTGTTGCGCAGCGTCCCGCCGGCGATGACGACCTTCCCGTCCGTTTGCATCACCAGTTGGTGGCAGTAGTTCGTGGCGCCGCTGCCGAGGGTGGCGACGGTGGAGCCGCCGCTGCCGAACGCGGTGTCGACTTGCCCGCTCGCGGTAAAGCGCGCCACGTAGCACGCCGAGGCGAGCCCGCTGTTGGTGTTCTCGACGTAGCCGCCGATCGTGATCTTGCCATCCGCCCCGATCACGACCGCGTGCCCATTCGACGATTCGCCGTACGACGCTTCGACTTTGCCGCCCGTCCCGAAGCTGGTGTCGAGACTTCCGTTCACGTTGAGCCGTGCGATGGCAATGCGCCCCCCGGTGTTGACGCCGCCGTAGGAGTCTCCGATCACCACCAGCCTGCCGTCGGTCTGGCGGGCGATGCCGTGCAGGTGGCTGAGACGGCCGAAGTCGATGCTGACCTTTCCGCCGCTGCCAAACGTGGTGTCAAGCGCGCCGTTGGCGAGAAAGCGCACAAGGCCGTGTTGGGCATACGTGCCGGCGTTGCCTTCGCCGCCGATCACGATTCGCCCGTCTCCCATGAGCAGGACCGATTTGGCGTCTTCGTTCTTGCCGCTGCTGAACGGCACGATCGCGCTGCCTTCGAACGCGCCGGCGGATGTGAGCGCCAACAGCGCGAAGTCATCATCGTTGCCGTTGAAGTTCTTGCCCGCGACGACGATCCGGCCTCCGGGCTGCACGGCGACGCCCGGCCCGAACATCGACGCGCCGTACAGCGTCGACAGATATTTTCCGCCGCTGGCGAAGCTGGGATCGAGATCCCCGGACGCGGCGCCGACAGTGACGGTCGCGATGACCAGCAGCGGCCACACCAGCAACGACCGACGACACGCAAGAAATCTCATCATGGACGCTCCAGTAATGGCCGCAGGCGCGCTTCCAGCTCCGCTTCCGTCAGCTGGCCCGGATGGTAAAGGCGCACGATGCCCTGGCGATCGAGCAGCACGACGGTCGGCGTCGAGCTGACGCCATAGCGTTCGTGATTCGTCACGCTGACCGGCACCGGCAGGTCGGCGAGGAACGCGTAGTTCCGGTCACGCACCTCGCGCATATAGCGCAGTTCCTCGTCTGGTGACGCCGGTGCGCCGCCCGCGACGTAGCCAAACCGCTGCGTCGGCGCGACGATCGCCAGCCCCTGCGCCTGATATTTCGCGTACAGCTTCGCGAGGATCGGCGACTCCGCCTTGCAGTCCGGGCACCAGTGCGCCCAGAAGAAGAGGATCACGACTTTGCCTTCAAGCGCCTTCGCGGTCGCGCCGGTGAGCGGCGCGCCGAGCGACTCCGTCAGCTCGAGCGCTGGTGCGGGATGCCCCTCGAGCGTCAGCAGGTTGATGCCTTTCTGGATGCGCTTCGCGATCGACGTCGTCCGGTAGGTCTTGAACTCGCGCTCCAGCAACACGATCGCGTCGGTGCGCGCGCCGCGCGCTACGCTGACCTGTGCCTGCACTTCGATGGCGGCGCCGAGGGCGTTGGCGAGCTTCGCGTCCGTGTCCACCGAGCGGGTACCGAGCGCCGCGAGCGTCAACCGCTGCGCTTCCGCGGCGTACTGCTCGGCGCGATCCAGCTGACCCTCGGCGAGCGCGCCGCGTCCGAGCCACGACACGGCTTCGATCACGTCTGACGAGGCGCCCTGCTGCGCCTTGCGCTGCACGACGATCGCCTCGGCGCGCGGGATGTCGTGCGCGGCGATCGCGGCGCGCACTTCGGCGACGAGCGTCAGTGGCTTCGGCGTCTGCTCGGCCGACAACGCGGACGTCAGCGCGAGTGCAAGCATCAGTGCAGGCATCATCTGTCTCCTCATCGGAACATCGTCAGCACCTGTTGCTCGACGAGGCAGGTCTGTGTGTGAAGGCGCCCGGCGAACTCGATCGTGATGTCGCTGGTGGGCGCGAACGCCGCGAAATCAAAAGTGAATGTGCCGCTGGAGGCGTCGAGCGCTTTGGCGGCGGGTTCGATGGTCTTGCCGTCCCGTTTCACGACGACGCCGGTGATCGCGTTCTTTGATCCCTTGGCCGGCGTGATGCCGATCGTGACGCGGGTGCGTTGCGCCTCGCCGTACGACGGCGTCGGCGCGGGCTGCTTGTTGTGCACCGCCTGCCACACTTCGTAGGCGACGGCTTTATACGGCGTGTACATCGCCAGGACGAAGTCATCGTTCTTGCAGATGTCGGCGTCGTAGAACACGCATGCCGGGCGGGCGCCGCCCTGTTTTCCGCACGCGATCGCATTCCAGTAACTGTCGCGGCTGATCGGCAGGATGCCTTTGTCCCAGGGGGGTGCGATCGGCGCGCTCGGGAGATGCGCCTTTATTTGCGCACGGATCGGCGCGGCCTGCACGCAGAGGATGCCAATAAGCAGAACGCCGGAGACGCGCATTCAGGGCGGCCCGATGAGTGCGTCCACGGCCTCGCGCAGCGCGACGATGCGGAACGGCTTGATCAGGTGGGCTTCGGCGTCCCACCATTCCGGTTCGGCGCGCTCGACCGCGTGCGCGTGTCCGGTAATCACGAGCACTTTCAGACCGACGCGCGTGGCCCTCGCGTGATGCGTCAGCTCTTCGCCGGTCATGCCGGGCATCAGGTAGTCGGTGATGAGAAGGTCAATGGGCTCACGCGCGGAGAGGATCGCCATCGCCTCCGTCGCATCGCGCGCCGTGGAGACGCGGTAGTCGGCGAGCGAGCGCTCCAGGACCGACAGCATCGACGTGTCGTCGTCCACCGCGAGCACGTGTTTGGCAGAGTGTGACGTGGAACGGACGGGTGCCGGCTCGATGGTGGGCCCGGCTGCCCATACGTGCTGACAGGCCGCGCATGAATACCATTCGAGGCGCGAACCGGCGGAGCCCAGCGAGCGGACCTTCTGCCAGCGGCAACGGGGACACGGCGGTGAGGGGATCTTGGTTTCCAAACAGGCGATTCTAGAGATGTCGCTGGCGAATGGTCAAGACGCCCCTGTCAGGGCGGTATAGATTCGTTCCGTCAGATCCCGCAGGTGGGCGAGCTTGTGATTGCTGATGTCCTTGTTCAGCGAGCCAAGCGCCTCGGCGTCCACGCTGCGGCTCTGGATCAGCGCGGCGGCGATCGTGGCCCGTGCCTGAATCTGTGCGTCGGTCATCTCTGCCTCCGCACGTAGTCTACCTGCGCCTTACTGCACGATGATCGTGCCCGTCATGCCCGGGTGGATCGTGCAGTGATACGTGAAGGTGCCCGCCCTGCTCATCGTCACTGAGTCGTCGTGGGCGCTGAAGGCGGGGATGTTGCCGGTGTTGAAGCTGCCATCGAGGGTCGCGGTGTGCGCGATCGAGTCGAGGTTGTGCCAGTTGACGACCTGGCCGATGCGCATCGTCAGCGGGCTGGGCGAATACGACGCGCTGCCCAGGTTGCCGTTGATGTTGATGGTGAAGTCGATGCCGGGTCCTTGCGCGCTGGTGGACGTCGGGCTGGTCGAGCTGGAGGAGCCGCATCCGATCGAAAACGCGAGCGCGCCGGCGATGGATGCGAGTGCGAGCCACCTGGGCATGATGTGATGAGTAGACATGCCGATAACGAGAGCAAGCATCGTTCCGTTCGGTTATCCTCTGCGCATGAGATGGCGGGTCCTGGCGATGTGCGTGCTGCTGTGTGTCTCGTCAACTGGAGAAGCGCAGCCGGGCAAGATCACCGACTACAAGATGGCGGCGCAGCGGCTCTACGCGGCGTGGCGCGCCAACGATCGCAAGGCTGCGCTGCGCGTGGCGACGCCCGAAGCGGTGGACAAACTGCTGAGCGTCACATGGCGCGCGATGCGGTCGAAAGGCTGTCAGCGCAGCGACGAAGGATTCCAGTGCGTGTATGAAGATCCGAAACTGGATCTGCGCATCGCGTTCGAGATCGCCGGCGGCGTGTCGGCAGGGTACGGCGTCGCGTCCGTGAATTTTTCGAGCGAAGAGTAGCGCTGCTCAATGCCCATGAGAGCTCACGTGAGCACTGGGATCTTTCGCAGCCAGGTGAGGTTATTCACGTGGCCGGCGGGGCAGAAGTCTGGCCGCGCCATGATCTCGCCTACGAGCCGGGTCACCCCCTTCGCCGCGAGGGTATCGTGAAAGGCCACGATGGCGTCGTCGGCCAGCCAGGCCTCGATGTGTTCGAAATCGGCCTTGACGGCCGCGTAGCTGTGATCGGCGTCGATGAACACGAGGTGAAGGGGCAACGGGAGATCCCCCGGTCCAAAGGCCGTGCTCATCTTGCGGATGGCGGTGATGTTCTTGATCCCGTGCGTGGTGGCGCAGAAATCAGCGTAGGTATCACTGACACCGTCCGCCATGGCATCATTTTTCCAGGTGTCTACGCAATACAGGTGTCCTTGGCGCTGACCCAGGCCGGCAGCCAGGTAGACGGCCGAGGCGCCTAGATGAGACCCGATCTCGAGGGCCCGCGCGCCCTCGGGGCAGCCGGAGGCCAGGGCGTGTAGCACCGCCAACTCTTCTCGGGTGGTATAGGAGACGATCGGGCGGTCCGGATCGAAACCCGCACGTCTCAGACTCAAGCGGAGGAGGCGGCGCTCAGCGGAACGCTTGATCCAGTCGCCCGCTCGATGGCAGATTCGCGACAGCAGGGCGTCCTCATCAGTGTAAGGCAGACCATTCCTGCAAGCCACGTCGAGCGACGCGAGACGTGGTGAGCCGGGTGGGAATCGAACCCACAACCCGCAGATTAAGAGAACGAGTGGCGACCGTCCACCCGTTTCCGAGCAATGTTGTCCTCTCGAAAAGCTTAGCCCTTCGATGCTGTTTCGTCCAC
>JAYVMG010000337.1:0-3380 GCA_043759095.1 Acidobacteriota bacterium
ACCTCGACGCCAAGCCGCTCGAGCGACCGGCGTGCGGCGTCGCGCAGCGACTCGGCAAACGGTGCGAGCACGTACGGACCGCCTTCGAGCAGCACGATCCGTGCGGACTCCGGTCGGATCCGGCGGAAATCTTTTCGCAGTGACTGTCGCGCAATTTCCGCGAGCGCCCCGGCCAGCTCCACACCTGTCGGCCCTCCGCCGACGATGACGAACGTCAGCAGACGCTGTTGCTCGGCCGTGTCCGATTCACGTTCGGCCGCTTCAAACGCCAGCAGCACGCGCCGCCGCATTTCCAACGCGTCGTCCAGCGTCTTGAGCCCGGGCGCGCGCGCCGCCCATTCGGGATGGCCAAAGTACGCGTGCGCCGCGCCGCTCGCCAGCACGAGATAGTCGTACGGGATCGGCTCCCCCTCGTCCAGCAGGACGCACTGTTCAGCGGCGTCGATCTCGCGCACGGTGGCGAGCAGCACCTCGACGTTGCTCTGGTGGCGCAGGATCCAGCGGATCGGCGACGCGACATCACCCGGCGACAGCGACGCGGTCGCGACCTGATACAGGAGCGGCTGAAAGAGGTGGTAGTTATGCCGATCGAGCAACGTGATGCGCACGTCCGCGCCCGCCAGCGCGCGCGCCGCATTCAGCCCGCCAAAACCTCCGCCGACGATGACGACGTGCGGCATGTGAAGTGCTATCGTATCTTCATGGCGACACTAGGCACATCCTCGAAGGAGCAGCCCCTCGGTGGCACGACGACCGTCGTCGAGACGGCGTGCCCGCTGGACTGCCCGGACGCGTGCAGCCTCGCCGTCACCGTCAAGCAGGGCAAGGTTGTCAGCATCGATGGCTCGAACAAGAACCCCATCACCGGCGGCTATATCTGTGCGAAGGTACGGAAATTCGGCGAGCGTGTGTACGGCCCCGATCGCCTGCTCTACCCAGCCGTCCGCAGCGGACGCAAGGGTTCCGGCCAGTTCAAGCGCGTGCCATGGGAAGAAGCGATCGAACTGATCGCGGCCCGCTTCGAGCAGGCGAAGGCCGGCGCCGGCGCCGAATCAATTCTGCCGTATTGCTACGGCGGATCGAATGGCATGCTGACGCAGGACAACCTCGATGCACAGCTCTGGCGCCGCTTCGGCACGTCGCGGCTCGCGCGCACGCTCTGCGCCGCGCCGACCGGCGCCGCCAACATGGCCCTCTACGGCAAGATGGCGTCGGTCACCTACCAGGATTATCCTGAGGCGAAGCTGATCATCCTCTGGGGCGTGAACCCGTCCGCCTCCGGCATTCACCTGATCCCGTTCGTGCGCGACGCGCAGAAACGCGGTGCGAAGCTCGTCGTGATCGATCCGCGCACGACCGCGCTGGCACGCTCGGCCGATGTGCATCTCGCCGTGAAACCCGGCGCCGACGTCGTCGTCGCCCTGGCGATCCACCGGCATCTGTTCACGACGGGGCACGCGGACGAGACGTTCCTTCGCGAACACACGCGCGGATCAGGGACGCTGCGCGAACGGGCTGAACCCTGGACATTCGAGCACGCGGCAGACGTCGCCGGACTCGAGGCGTCCGCGATCGAAGCGGTCGCGAGGCTGTACGCCGAAAGCTCCCCGGCACTGATCCGGTGCGGCTGGGGCCTCGAACGCAACCGGAACGGCGGCAACGCGGCAATGTCCGTTCTGGCGCTGCCGGCAGTTGGCGGTAAGTTCGGCGTCCGCGGTGGCGGTTACTCGATGAGCAACTCGGCTTCGTGGGGTATCGCCAACACATGGATCGATGCGCCGGAGCCGACGACGCGAATCGTCAACATGAACAAACTCGGCCGCGCGCTCACCGAGTACAACGATCCGCCGGTCAACGTCCTGTTCGTCTACAACTGCAATCCCGCAGCGACCGTGCCGGATCAACGCCGCGTGATCAAGGGCCTCGAGCGCGAGGATCTATTCACTGTCGTCTTCGAGCAGGTGATGACCGATACCGCGATGTACGCCGACGTGATCCTGCCGAACACCACGTTCCTCGAGGGCTACGACTTCGCAAAAGGCTACGGTCCGATCAGCCTCGAGCTCGGCCGGCCGGTCATCGATGCGGTCGGCGAAGCGCGGACGAACGCCGACGTCTTCGGCGCACTGTGCGCGCGCCTCGACTTGTTGAAAGCGGACGAGCCAGTCGGGGAGCTGGACCTGATGGTCAAGGTGCTGAACAGCCTGCCGGAGTCGATCGGCAACGCGTTGCGCGAGGGTGCGATGGCGACGCCGCCGTGCGGGCCGGCGCCGGTGCAATTCGTGGACGTCTTCCCGAACACGCCTGACAAGAAGGTCGACCTCTTTCCTGCCGCACTCGATCCGACCACACCGATGGGGCTCTACCGCTTCCAGCCGGATCCGCAGACCGAACGCCATCCGCTCGCCCTCATCTCGCCGGCGAGCGAACGTACGATCAGCTCCACGCTTGGTGAGCTGCCACGTACCGACGTCAAGCTCCTCATGCACCCAGACGATGCGCGGGCGCGCGGGTTGGAGGAGCACGACGTCGTGCGGATCTTCAACGACCTGGGCGAAGTGCATTGCCCGCTGACGGTCGCGCCGTCCATTCGCCCTGGCACGGTGAGCTTGCCGAAAGGTATCTGGCGCCGCAGCACACGCAACAACGCCACCGGCACGGCGCTGGTTCCCGACACGCTGACGGATCTCGGCGCCGGCGCGTGTTTCAACGACGCACGCGTGCAGGTGGCGTCCTTGGCGAATGCGTGAGTCGTAGCGCAGCCCCGAACGGGCTGCGCCACTCTAGTAGCTGAAGAACAACAGCAGGTCGATGCCGCTGCCCTGCATGCGCTGGAACAGTTGTTGTGTGCTCGAGCCCTGGAGCACGTTGGTCTGCAGGCGCAGCCAACGTGTGAGTTCGTACTCGAGAATGAAGTTGGTTTCGCTCTGGCCGCCGATCGCCTGCTCGACCTTCACATACAGATTCCGCCCCAGCTGCTGACCGATCGTCAGCGACGCGGCGCCGCCGCCGGACGGTGCGGTGTTGATCTCGAACGTGTCCACACCCAGCACGTTGCCGATAGACTTCGAGAGTTCTCCCGCGAGCGCGCCCGCGGCCAACTGCCCGGCGCGTTGTCCCAGGGAAATCTGCTGTCCCTCGCCGAGCGTGTTAATCGGCTGGTTGAACACGATGAGCGACAGGATGTCCGCCTGATCGAGCGGCGGCGTGCTCGCGAGGATAATCTCCGGCGCCTTGAGGGTGCCGTTGACGTTGACGCGCGCTTCGACACCTTGAATCATGCGGCGCGTCCGGATATCGAGGATCGGGTCGAGATCGTTCAGCGGTTCGCCCGCGAAACGGATGGCGCCGTCGCGGAGGATGTCGAACCGGCGGCCCTG
>JAYVMG010000338.1:0-8981 GCA_043759095.1 Acidobacteriota bacterium
ATCAGGAGTGGCTGCGGACGGATCCGGGCGCCTTCATCGGCCTCAGCCGCGTGATCTACGATAATCGGCGCCGTGTCGCCGATCTGCTCGTGATGAACGAGTTGCTCGCGCGCGAAGCGTCCGCGCGCGGCATGACGGTTCAGGCGCTGCTCGACGAAGAGATTCCCAAGCGCATTGTGACGACGCCGGATTCGGCCGTGCTCGCGCTCTACCAGAGTCTCGGCGATCGCATCCGCGGTGCGGGCCTGGAGCAGATGCGGCCGGCGCTCCAAGCCTGGCTGCAGCGGATCACGGAACCCGAGCTCGCGAAGATGAACTACGTCGAGGAACTCATGAAGGTCTCCACGCGCGCGGAGGTGTTCCTCGCGCCGCCGCGTGTCCGCGTCGAGAGCACGTCGCAGGATGTAGCGCTCGGGCCGGCGAAGGCCCTGATCGAAATCGTCGCGTTCGGCGACTTCCAGAGTCTGGAGTACGCCAGGTTCGCCCGGGCCTTCGGCAAGGTGCGGGAGACTTTCGGCGAGAAGGTGCGCTTCGTGTTCAAGCACCTGCCGGCGCTTGGGCCGGAGTCGTTCGACGCTGCCGAGGCGGCGGCCTGCGCGAACGTGCAGGGCCGCTTCTGGGCGTATCACGACGCCATCGTGACGCAGCCGGGGCGGCTTGACTCGGACCGGCTGAAGCAGGTCGCGGCCGATGTCCGGCTGGATCGCCGCGCGTTCGACGCGTGTCTGGACGGCGGGACGTTCAAGGATGCGATTCGCCGGACGCTCGAAGAGGCAGAGCGTTACGCTGTCACGGCTAGCCCCAGGTTCCTGGTCAACGGCTGGCTGGTTCCGGCGCCGCCGCCGTTCCTGCCCCCGTTCGAATTCTTTAAACGGGTTATTGAAGAAGAGCTGGCCCGTGTCGCGCGGGCGGCATCGATCGGCCGTTGACGAGAAGCCCGCGCGCTTCGTCGATGCTGACGACCTGGTTGGGGGGGATGTCCTCGAAGGTCTGCGTTCGTCCGGACGGCCATTCGACGACGATCCTCGACACCGTGGTGTCGATACCGAGGCCAAAGGTCAGTGTGAGCTCGCTCTGCGAGGCGTAACTGGACCCGCTGTGAACCTGCCGCCACTGCGTGCCGGATGCGCTCGTCACACGCACGGTCGCGCCGATGCCGCTGCGGTTCGATTGCGAACCGATCGTTCGCACGCGCAGCCAGTTCCGGCGATTGCCTCCGTCGTTTCGGAAAAGGCGGGCCGGGCCGTTCAGTGTGGACACCGCGATGTCGAGATCGCCGTCGCCGTCGAAATCAGCGTATGCCGCGCCACGCGCCATCATCGGCCGGTTGAAGGCGGTTCCGAGCGCCGCCGACACATTTTCGAAAGTGCGATTGCCGCGGTTCCGGAACAGGAGTGGCGGCTGGCTCACACGCGCTCGTGCATCCCTGACCTGAGACTCGTCGGTCCCGCCGTTCGCCGCAAAGATGTCCGGAAAGCCGTCGAGATCGTAGTCGAGGAAGAAGACGGCCCAGGTCACGGCCAGCAGGCTGGCCCGGCCCACTTCTGTGCGCGGTGCGGCATCGACGAACACCTTGCCGTTCTCGTTGTGATAGAGGCCGATCATTTCGTTGAAGAAGTTGCCGACTGCCAGATGCGGGCGTCCCGATCGGTCGTAGTCGGCCGCATCGACGCCCATGTTGGCGCGCGTGACGCCGTTCTCGCTCACGGCGACGCCAGCCTGGACGGCTTCGTCGACGAAGCGGCCGTGTCCGTCGTTTCGATACAGCTTGGCGGGCACGCGATCGTTGCCGACGAAGAGATCGGGCCAGCCATCTCCGTTGTAGTCGAGAACGGCTACTCCCATGGCCTTGTTGGACGGTGCGTCGAGCCCGGCGCGTGCCGTGACGTCCTCGAAGCGGCCGCCGCCGAGGTTTCGGTACAGTTTAGGCGCGACAGGCTTGTAGGCATCCGGTCCGCAGTACCCTCGCTCTCCGCCCAGCCCGCAGCGTACTTCGGCGTCGGGTGACCATTGGACGTAGTTGCCTATGAACAGATCGACGCGTCCATCGCGGTCGTAATCGAGCCACGCCGCGCTTACGGCGAACTCCGTGTTGCGGATGCCGGCTCGCGCAGTCACGTCGGCGAACGTGCCGTGCCCGTCGTTGTGAAACAGCCGCCCACCATCAACTGTCGTCATGAAGATGTCGTCGCGGCCGTCGTTGTCGTAGTCGGCGATCGCGGCTCCCAGCCCGTAGACGTTGGCGCCGTCGAGACCGCTGCCGGCGAAGACGTCTGTGAACGTGCCGTCGCCATTGTTGCGAAACAAGCCGTGCCGAGCGCGTCGCCCGCCGGGGCGCCAGTCTTTTCCGTTGACGAAGAGCAGGTCCGGCCGGCTGTCGCCGTCGATGTCGAGGACGGCCACGCCGCCGCCGAAGAGTTCCGGGTACCAGTAGTTTCCTACGGCGCCGTTCTGGTGGACGAAACCGAGTCCGGCGCGGTCGGCGATCTCGGTGAACACGATTGGCGGCTCGGCTGGCACGGCGCCGAGCGCGGCGATCGCAGCCAGCGCGACCGCAGCGCTCTGCCATGTCGCGAGGGCGGAGCCCTTCACTCTTGCCAAGCGCCCAGGAGGTCGAGGGTCTCCTGGAGCAGTTCGATGCGGGACTGAGGCGCACGCGGCGTCGCCATGGACCTAGGCACTCTACCTCCATGGATCTAGATGGCCTAATCCTTCGTCATGACACGCTGAGCCTCGTTCAGTCGCCCCGCGGCGCGCGTCCCCCGCCCATTCCACGTTCCGAGGTGAGTTCTCCGAAAGATCCGGAGATCCGGAGATCCGCGATCCGGTGTTCCTGCGACATGTTGCGACAACATTAGCGCTTGACGGTCGTGGACCACGTGCGTAGAGTGACACCCGTAAGAAGGCAATAAAGAGCCGTTTTATCGGGCAGGAGGATCAGTGACCGGACACGCCATTGTCGGATTGAGGTCCGTACGAATCGCCCTCGCGGTGTTGATTTGCGGCGCGATACTCGTGCCCTCCGCATGGGCGCAGCAGTCATCTGGTATTGCCGGCGTCGTGCGAGACAGTGGCGGCTTGGCGATGCCGGGCGTCACGGTCGAAGCCGCGAGCCCGGCGCTGATCGAAAAAGTCCGCACGGTCACAACCGACGGCGAGGGTAGATACAACGTCGTTGATCTACGCCCAGGCGCGTACACCATCTCATTTACGTTGGCCGGCTTTTCAACGGTCAACCGCGAGGGTGTGGTGCTCGGCTCGGGTTTCACGGCGACGGTCAATGTGGCGATGAGCGTGGGCGCAATCGCGGAGACCATCACGGTCACCGGAGCGTCGCCGGTGGTCGACACCCAGACCGTCCGGCAGCAGGAAACGCTCAGCACGAAGGATCTTGAATCGTTGCCGAGCGGCAACATCGGGTTGCAGACGCTCGCCTATGTGACGCCTGGCTTTGCCGCCACTCAAGCGGACGTCGGCGGCACCCGCGATACGTGGTCGGCTCAGGGCAATTACACTTTCTATCACGGCAAGACGGGTACGCGCGCCTCGTACGACGGGTTCCGGAACCAGTACTTCATTGGCGCCGCCTCGGGTGTCGGCTACGTCACCGACAGCGGCAACATCGAGGAGCTGCAGCTGGAGACGACGGGCATGGGCGCCGATTCCGGCTCCGGCAGCACGTCGCTCAACGTGATTCCCAGGAGCGGCAGTAACGTGTTCCGAGGCGGCATCGACGGGTACTACTCCAACGCCAACATGCAGAGTGCGAATATCGACGACAACCTCAGGTCGTTCGGGATCAATTCGAGCGCCGAGGTTCAGCGGATCTACCGAGCGGGCGCGCAGCTCGGTGGCCCGATCAAACGGGACAAGCTCTGGTTCTTCGCAGCGATTGGCCGCTGGGGCTCGCGCGTCAATCAGCCTGGCGCCTACTACAACGCGCTTCAGGGCAAGTCGGGCAATCCGGTGACGCCCACGCTGTTCTACGCGCCCGACTTGAGCCGTCCGGCTGCGAGCTTCGACTGGTTCAGAAACAATTCGCTCCGGACGACCTGGCAGGCTTCGGCTCGCCAGCGAGTCAACGTCTACTTCGACATCCAGAAGTCGTGCCGGTGCACGACGGGTCCCTTCACGGGCGCGAACGCGATCGAATCGGAGCGCGGCTGGGACTGGTGGCCTTCCGGCGTGGTGCAGGGCACCTGGACGATGCCGGTGACCAGCAAGATCCTGCTCGAGGCGGGCGGGTCGTGGCAGGTGGCGAACTGGGTCAACTTTGCGGAAGAGGGTGTGACGCGAGACGACCGCTCGATTCTCGAGCTCTCCACGAACTTCCGCTATGGCGCCACGTCGCTGCTCACGGCGCCGATTGCCCGTACCGGCCGCAGCGCCGAGCGATTCTCGATGACGTATGTGACGGGCACGCACAACATCAAGGTCGGCATCGGCGACGAACAGGCATTCAACGACGAGTCGCGCAGCCGCAATAACTCCGACGGCCTGAACTACGACTTTCTGAACGGAAAACCGAACCGTATTCAGTACCAGGCGGAGCCGTTCCTCCAGCAGGAGCGTCAGAACGTCGAGCTGGGCATCTTCGCCCAGGACGCCTGGACCATCAAGCGCGTGACCTTGAACCTGGGCTTACGCCTCGATTACCTGAGCATGGGATTCCCCGCGGCGGACCTGGCCGCCGGACTCTACGTGCCGGCCCGTCACGTCGACGAGTTGAAAGGCGTCCCCCAATGGACCGACGTGAACCCGCGCATGGGCGTGGCATGGGACGTCTTCGGCAGCGGACGCACAGCGGTCAAGGCGTCGTTCGGCCGCTTCAATCAGCTGAGCCGCAGCGACCTCACGCGCCGTTTCCATCCGTTCAGCTCATCGATCAACACGGCGTTCCGCACGTGGACGGACACCAACAACAACTACATCCCGGACTGCCAGCTGGCGAACTTCTCACAGAACGGTGAATGCGGGCCGATTTCCAATGTGAACTTCGGCAAGTTCATTCCATCCGCGACGCTGTTCGACGACTCGGTCACCAAAGCCAACCGCGACTACCTGTGGGACATCAATTTAGAGGTGCAGCACGAGGTCCTGAAGGGTCTGTCGGTCAGCGCCGGCTACAACCGGAACTGGGACGGCAGTTTCACCGTGACCGAGAACACGCTGGTGGGTCCGCAGAATTTCGACGAGTACTGCATCACCGCGCCGGCTGATCCGCGTCTGCCTGGCGGCGGTGGCAAACAGCTGTGCGGCTACTACGATATTCAGCCGGCGTTCTTCGGGCTCGGCACGCTGCGTGTGACGAACGCCAAAGAGTTCGGGAAGCCGGAACGCTATTGGGATGGGTTCACGTTCGCCGCCAACGGGCGGCTCCCCGGAGGCGTGAAGCTCGGCGGCGGACTGGACTTCGGACGCCAGGTCGACGACCACTGTTACACCGTGGACGTGCCGAACCAGCCGAACGACATTACCAACGTGAACGTTGGTGGCCCGTTCTGCCGGATTGTCACGTCGTGGGGCGATACGATGGACTTCCGCTTCCGTGGAAGCATTCCGCTGAAGGGCGGCTTCGACGCCAGCTTCATCTACCGGAACACGCCCGGGGCGGAACTTTCATCGCTGCTCACGGTCACGTCCGCGGACGTCAAGTTCAAGAATCCGGCCCGGACCACGCTGACGGCCGCCAAGACGGTCAATTTGTACGCGCCCAACTCGGTGTATGGCGACCGCTTCAAGCAGCTGGACGTGGCGGTGAACAAGTCGTTCAACATCGGCTGGGGCCGGTTACGGACGGCGCTCGACATCTACAACGTCCTGAACGGGAATTCCATTCAGAGCGTGGTCACAGCCTACAGCGTGCGGTGGCTGCGCCCGGTGGGGTTCCTCGACGCTCGTCTGGCCCGTGTCACGGCAGCCATCCAGTTCTAGGCGAGGCTTTTCAGGAGGAAACGATGCGTCAAGTGCTCGCGTTTGCGCTGGTCCTCGGGTTGGGTCATACGTCGGCCGCAGTGGCCGGAGAGACGCTGCTCGCATCGGCGTCCCGCTTGGCGCGCGATGCGGCACGATCCGAGGCGCCGTCGCGGACGGTCCCGGTGTCGGCCGCGCGCAGCACGCATGCCGTGGTGGAACAGGGGCAGAACCTGGCCGGGAGCGGTATGAGCCGGCGGAAGAAGGCCCTGATCTGGCTGGCCGCCGGCGTCGGCTTTGCGGCCACCGCGTACACCATCGACCACAAAGTGGTGGACAACACGCTTTCAAGTCTGGGCACGCGAAAAGATTAGAAAGACGGCGCAGGCGCGGCGCTACCACAGACACGAGGACACGACGCGCATCCAGACTTGTTCGTTCTTCGTCTCTCTGATGTGCGTAGCAGTGATCGTCCCCGCATGCGTCCGTGGGGCCGCGCGTCGCGATGCGCGCGAACAGGCCTGCCGCTCGAACAATTCCGGCGTCGCTCAGCTCGAGTAGTTCAGATACGTCCTGCGGCCCGCAGTCGAGGTCGAACCGCACAACGTGACCGCCGCCGACAACCTGGGACTGGCGCCGACGCGGGGCGGTCAAGCGGGAGAGGGGCGCTACACGCGCGAAGGCGACGTGCGCGAACTCTTGATGAAGCCCGACGACAAGTTCGTGATCGCGAAACGGGAGACGAGATCGCCATCGCGTTCGATGCGACCGCGGCCGGTTCGCTGCCCGACGGCTGGACCCGCACGTTTCTCCTTCTGGCCGACGGCTTCAGTCAAGAGATGGACATCAATTCGGCGAGCCCCGATGGTGTCGAACCGTTGCCGTTTCATGCAATGACCGCGTATCCGTAGCGTGCGCCGGAGCACTACCCGGACACGCCGGAATATCGACACGACCAGGCGACGTACAACACGCGCGTGGTCACCAGATCCGTGCCGTCGATCGACTCGGTCGTGCCTAGGTGACCAGCTGTTGCACTGCAGGGCGCCGGCCGGACTTAGCACTGTTCTGGAACGCTCAAAATACTGTAAAATGCCGGTCTCGGTTATCCGCTTTTAAGGAGAGCACTGATGCGTCCTAATGGAACTGTCCGCAGGAGCCTGGGGATCGGAGTCGCGGTAGGGGTGAGCTTGATTGTGGGCACGGCGGCATCGTCGTCCGTCCGCGCTCAGCAGGCTGCGCCCGCGCGAGACGTCACCTTCACGAAGGACGTCGCCCCCATCCTGCAGCGCAGCTGCGAGGGCTGCCATCGTGCCGACGGCGTGGCGCCGATGTCGCTTTCGACGTACGAGGACGCGCGTCCGTGGGCGCGCGCCATCAAGCAGCGCACCGGTATCGGCCCGAAGGCCGGCGTCATGCCGCCGTGGTACGTCGAGAAAAACATCGGCATCCAGCAGTTTCATAACGATCCCTCGTTGAGCGACGCGGAGATTGCGATGCTCGCGAAGTGGGCCGACACGGGCGCGGCGCGCGGCAACCCGTCGGACATGCCTCCTCCGAAGGTGTACGCGGACCATCAGTCCTGGGCGATCGGCACGCCGGACATGATCATCAAGATGAAGGACGTGGTCGTGAAGTCCACGGCGCCGGACTGGTGGGGCGAAGTGCCCAGCGTCCCGACCGGGCTCACCGAGGATCGCTACGTCGCGGCGCTCGAGATCAAGGAAGTGAACGACGTCGATTCGCACGCGGGCTCGAACCGCGCGACGGTCGGTGGGCGGTACGTCTTTCACCACATGATTTGGCGCACCCAGGTGCTCGACGCCGCCAAGAGCAGCGATCAGGCGGATCCGTTGTCCTTTATTCTTGACGAAGAGACCGTCAACTGGCCGGTGCACGAAGTTGGCCGCAACGCCGACTTTTTCGATCCCAAGTCGGCGCGCCTGCTCAAGGCCGGATCGAGCATCGTCACCGACTCCGTCCACCTGCACTCGAACGGCCGCGACACGAAGTCGCACCTCGAGATCGGCTTCAAGCTGATGCCGAAGGGCTACACGCCGACCTACAAGCGCGCGGTGTTCGGCCTCGGCAACGGCGTTGACATCGACATCCGCGGGATGGAAGCGGACCAGCAGCTGAATGCGTACACCGTGCTGCAGCAGAACACGAAGATCATCTCGTTCGAGCCGCACCTGCACGCGCCAGGCGCGCGCATGTGCCTCGAGGCGATCTGGGGCTACAACATCCAGACGCTGAACTGCGTCGGCTACGACCACAACTGGGTGCGCGGCTACGACTACACGGACGACTCCGCGCCGCTGCTGCCCAAGGGCACGATCCTGCACATCACCGGCTTCATGAACAACTCGCCGACGAACAAGAACGTGCCGGATCCTCGCAACTGGCAGGGCTCGGGCAACCGGTCGGTCGCCAACATGTTCATCGACCTCGGCATGCGCGTCGCGCTGACCGATGATCAGTTCCAGGAAGAGATGGCGAAACGCCGCGAGCATCTGCACGTGACGAAGAACGACAACGTCATCGGCTGCCCGCTGTGCAACGTGATTCCGGCGTCGGCGACCAAAACCGCAGGGACACCGCAGCAGTGAAGCAGGCACTACAGAAGATCGTCCTGGCGCTCTTGTTGTCCGCGCCGCTTGCCGCGCAGCAGCTTTCCTATACGAAGGGGCAGAACATCTCGCCAGCGTACGAAGGGTGGGAGCAGGGGGCCGACGGAGCCAAGTATTTCCTCTTCGGGTACATGAACCGGAACTGGGAGGAAGAGATCGACGTCCCGATCGGCGCCGAGAACGGCTTCAGTGCCGGCGGAGCCGATCAGGGTCAGCCGACGCACTTCCTGCCGCGCCGCAACCGGTTCGTCTTCAGAGTGAAGGTGCCGGGCACCTTCACCGAGAAGGACGAGTTGGTCTGGACCCTCACCACGCACGGCAAAACCGAGAAGGCCTACGCCACGCTTCGCCCCGACTACGTCGTCGACGATGTGGTGAAGGCGTCGGAGACCGGCGCGCTCGGCGCCGGCACGAGCAGTCCTGAAGTGCGCGGCAACA
>JAYVMG010000339.1:0-3366 GCA_043759095.1 Acidobacteriota bacterium
ATAGACGCCCCAGTCGCGGTAGGACGAGAAAAACCACAATCTGTCCCGGAGAATCGGACCGCCTTCCGACGCGTTGAAGTCCCACACCTTGTTGAGACTGTCTGGCGCAGCCAGACCCAGCGCACGGGCTTCCGTGCTGTTGTTGCTCTGCTGGTTCTGGTTGGCGCCAGACAGAAACACGGTGCCTTTGAACTGATTGCCGCCGTCTTTCGGAATCATGTTCGCGCGCACGCCGCCGGCCGATACTTCGGCGCTGATCGCACTCGTCTGGTAGCTGATCTCCTCGAACATCGCTTCGTTGAAGTAGCTCTGGACACTCCCGTCACCCTCGATGCCGTTCAGTGTCATGCCGTCGACCTGGAACGTCGTGTCGCGGCCGTCGGACCCATGCACCGTGAGATCGCGGTTCTGCATGCCGGACGTCCCGCCGACGTCGGGCAACGCGAGCCGCGCGCCAGACAGCAAGGCGCCAAGAGTCGGAATACTGCGCCCGGTCGGCACGGAGTCGAGCACCTGGCGCGTGAGGACGGTCTGCTGCACGGCGTTCTGCACGTCGACCACCGGCGAGGCGCCGGACACCGTGACGGTTTCTTCGAGCGCGCCCACCCGCAGCTCTGCGTTGATGGTCGCGGTGAAGTTCGTCGGCAACTCGACGGCCTCGCGCTTGGCCGTGTTGAATCCAGGCAGAGTGAAGGTGATCGCATACACGCCCGGCCGGAGATCGACGATCTTGTACTGCCCCTGTCCGTCGGTCACGACCGACCGGAGTTTCTCGATGAGCGCGGGGCTGGTCGCCTCCACCGTGACGCCGGGCATGACCGCGCCCGTCGTGTCTTTCACCGCGCCCGCAATCGCGCTTTGCGCCATAGCCGTTGCCGGCAGAAGGAGCGCCAGGACTATAAGGAGCAGGGTCCGTGTGACCAATGAGCGTGTCCGCATGATCTCTCCTTAATTGGGACGAGTGCAGCGACGCGAATATGAAGGAACTCGGGGAGACTTATATCATTTCTACGAGCAATGGCTGCGCTTTTGTCTGACCACCAGTCTCAAGCGGCATTTGGGCTGGAGCCCTCTGGTGTCTTTGGTTCTTGCCTTATGATGAAGGCGCCATCATCAGCAAACGCGGCATAACGTCGCTGCGTCGGATGGTGTGCCGCGCGTTGCACCGCCCCTCTCTGGTCTGGTCTTCGGTCCTCGCACGCAATCAAAACGTCAGTGACGCGCGATCATCGCGCAGAGGAGTGTGGAGTTTGAATCGAGCCCTG
Organism: Acidobacteriota bacterium; assembly: GCA_043759095.1. Lineage (GTDB taxonomy): Bacteria > Acidobacteriota > Vicinamibacteria > Vicinamibacterales > CAVVIG01 > CAVQFC01. The sequence goes on from JAYVMG010000339.1 coordinate 1,266, forward strand.
TTGAACGTCTTCCTGTTGCTGGTGGTAATGGCCGCATTCGGCGCGACGCACGCCCGAGCCGACGAGAGGACGCCCGTGATCACGAGCGCGACGGTCTCGGTCGACCAGACGACGTTGTTTATAACCGGTGCAGGTTTCGGCGCGCGACCGCCTGCCGTGTGGCTGGACGGAATGGCTCTCGGCGGCGTCTCAGTCAACGCCATGGGCACGGCGCTGACTGCCACCATGCCCGCGTTGGGACCCGGCAGCTACCTATTGACCGTGGTTCGACAGCGGCGAGACGACGAGGGCGGTACGTCGTTCGTGCTGACGGTTGGCGCCATCGGCGCGAGAGGCGCTTCGGGGCCGAAAGGTGACACGGGGCCGACTGGGGCGCCGGGGGTCAAGGGCGACACGGGCGTGGCGGGCGCGGCGGGCGCGCAGGGTCCGCAAGGTGTGAAGGGCGACGCCGGCGTGGCGGGCGCGCAGGGTGTCAAAGGCGACACTGGCGCGGCAGGCGCTCAAGGTCCACAGGGCGTGCCCGGTTCAATCGGTCCTCAGGGGCCGCCCGGCGTGCCGGGTCCGGCTGGCGCCGCCAATCTCTCGCCGACGCAGGTGTTTGTCATTGATGTCGCGGCCACGCCGTGCGGCCTGTCCGCACTCGCTGGCACGTTGACCACGACCGCGACCTGCACATACGACCCAGGGACGGCACTCGGCACAAATCCGACGTGCGCGGCGCCTGCTGACACCTTCACCCTCGACCCGTTGCGCACAACGCAGGTGTGCGTGTTAACGCAACCACAGTGCAACACCTTTGGCTGCGTCCCGGTCTGCGTACAGTATCAGGCACTGAACGCGGGCTCTTGCTCGCACGCCTTCTCGGCTCTGGGCTATCTGGTAAAGCCGTAGCTCTCCGTACTGTGCTGCGCGCGGTGGGGACGTCGTCCCCGTCGCGCGCAGTCTCTCGGCATCACGCGTGAGCCGCTCATGGCGGTAACCCCGCGCGATGATCCGGTCCGACCTCAATGCCTGCTCGCTCTTCCCGAACGGCCCGTTCCATTTCGTCATGACGACGAGGGATCAGGAGTTTATTGGACCGTGATCGTGCCGACCATCGATGGATGAATCCCGCAATGATACGCAAAGGTCCCTCGCGTGGACATCGTCACCGGATCGGCGGCCACTCCGGCCGCGATGATCGGCGTCGTGAAGCTGTTCGCATCCTGAATGATGTTGTGGTTGCGGGTGTCGATGTTTTTCCAAATGACCCGCTGTCCGACCGTCACGGTTGTCGGGCTCGGGGCGAACGAGCTGCTGCCGCTGATCGCGACGATGTTGATCGTCGCGTCGGCCAATGGCGCGGGCGTGGGTGTGGAAGGGGTCGAGCTGCCGCAGCCCACAGCGAGCGCGGCGAAGGCGACGAGCGTGATGATCGACGTGGATCGGATTCTCATACACGCGAGCGGGCCAAGGGCCATACCAGCGCGTCCTCCGCAGAAACGGCTGCGATTTCGTCAAAACGGAGGAGTTCGCGTGCGTGGTCGATTACCGCCGACGTAAATCCGGGATGAGCGCGTAACGGGACAGGACCGGGCTGGCCGCTGAGATAAGGGACGCAGCTGACCCCAACAAGAGACGAACGCGCTGCGCGTGATATTCCCGCCGCGACCGGAAATAATCCCCACGTAAACCGTAAAGATGCGACGCGACCTCCGATTCGGTCCTACTTACGACGAATCGGACACCGGCACGGCCCTTGCCCCCTCTCAGGTATTCGCGTTCAAAACGGGCTCAGAACGCCTTTGAAAGGCTCTATGACTGCATTACGTGTATCGATTCGCCATATCGCGGTCCCGGTACTGATCGTCGTCGCGCTCGCGGGCACAGCGGCGCGAGCTGACGCCGTCCCCGCGTTCGCACGGAAATATCAGACGAGCTGCCAGACCTGCCACGCGATGTTCCCGAAGCTGAACGCGTTCGGTGAAGCGTTCCGGTTGCGCGGCTACCGCATGCCGGGGCAAACCGAGGACATGGTGAAGGAGAAACCGATCAGCCTCGGCGCGCCGGCGTACAAACGCCTGTGGCCGGAAGCCATCTGGCCAGGTGAGATTTCGAGCGC
>JAYVMG010000340.1:0-8932 GCA_043759095.1 Acidobacteriota bacterium
ACGGCACGCCGATAAAGATCCTCGAGGGGCGCTACGTGTCCGGCGGCGGCACCTTGGGCCGCACGTACGACGTGTCGCCCGACGGCCAGCGCTTCCTGAAGATCAAAGCGGCAGGGACCGGTGCCAGCGCCGCGCCGCCCGCGCTCATTGTCGTGCAACATTGGGACGAAGAGCTGAAGCGCCTCGTGCCGACGGGGCGACAATGATATTGCAGATTGCAGAATTCACATTTCAGATTGAGTGGCAGATCGCGGATTGAATTGCCGCCTATAATTCCTGCGCATACAGCTGTCTGGCTCATGGAGAAACACAGCGTCGACGCGATTGTCGGAGCCTTGAACGCAGCGAACGTCCGCTATCTGGTCGCGGGCGGGCTCGCCGTCGTCGCGCACGGCTATGTGCGTTTCACTGCCGACGTTGATCTCATCGTTGACCTGGAGCCGGCAAACGTGAGCCGCGCGGTGACGGCGCTCGAGACCCTCGGTTACCGGTCGCGGGCTCCGGTGGCGTTCGGGGAGTTCGCCGATCCTCGGAAGCGCGCGGAATGGGTTCGCGACAAAAACCTGATCGTGTTTTCCCTGCACAGCCCGGAGCATGCCCTCACGGAAATTGATCTGTTCGTCGAACCCCCGCTCGATTTCGAGACGGCGTACCGACGTGCCATTCGCAAGGAAGTCGCGCCGGGTGTCGCCGCAACGTTCATCAGCATTCAGGATCTGCGGTACCTGAAACAGCGCGCGGGACGTCCACAGGATCTGCTGGATCTCGAGAAGCTGAAGTCGCTCGGCACGGAGGCGCCCGATGAGTAATGGTCCAGAAAGCTCAGAGTGGGAGCAGGGATGGAGCGGGCACGAGATCCGACAGCTCCAGCGACGGTCCAAGTTGCCGCTGACCGAAACACTGCGGTGGCTGGAAGAGGCCCATCACCTCGTCCTGCATCTTGCCGGTGCCGCGCCTGACCGCGACACAAGCCCTTCTCCCGCGGTTCAAGACCGAAGCGGTGACGCCATCCGTTAGCGTCTTTCCTCTGGGTCCTTCGTGTCCTCCGCGGTGGCGCTCCTCTTGATCTCCGTCGACAGCCACACCTTCGCCACCCGCAGGCCATCGAGCGTGTCGACCCGCATCTTTCGCCCTTCGACGTCGAGCGTGTCGCCGAGCCGCGCGCGGCGGCCCAGGCGGCCGAGCACGTAACCGCCGATGGTCGTGTAGGTGTCTTCGTCGATGTGCAGCCCGAACTGTGTGTTGATGTCGCTCGCCAGCGCGAGGCCGTCGATGTCAGCAGACCCATCGTCGCGCACGACCGTGCGTGCCTGCGCGCCCCGCACGCCGGGAATCTCGCCGATGATGCGCTCCATCAGCGACTCGAATGTGACGAGACCCGCCGTCCCGCCGTGTTCATCGATGACCAGCGCTTCGCGCGCGCGCCGGCGCCGCATCTCGGCGAGCAGATCGTTGGCGCCGAGCGTCACCGGCACCGTCAGCACTTCGCGCGCGAGCGCGCCCGCGCTGGCATGCGCATCGCCGGCCGCCAGCGCCTTCAGCAGATCTGTGACGTGCAGCATGCCCACCACATCGTCCATGTCTTCGCGGTACACGGGGAGACTGGTCGGCCCGCCTTGACCGATCGTGCGGACCAGATCGCGGAGGGGTGTGTCGGCTTTCACGGCGACGAGTTCGGTGCGAGGCACCATGACCTGGCCCGCCGCCAGGTCGGCAAAGCCGAAGACGCGGTGAAGCATCTGCTCCTCCTGCTCCTCGATGACGCCGGCCTGCTGGCTCGCCGTCACCAGCATCTTGAGTTCTTCCTCCGAGTGCACCATCCCGCTCTGATCGCCGCCCCGCAGGCCAAGCAGCCGCACGACCGCGCGGCCGGCGCCGTTCAGCACGCGGATGAACGGCCAGAAGGCCTGCATGAACAGCTCGGTCGGCCTGACCACGATCAGCGCCGTCGCCTCCGCCTGTTCCAGCGCGATCGTCTTGGGCGCCAGCTCGCCGATGACGATGTGGAGCGCGGTGACGATGGCGAACGCGATGGCGACGGCGATCGTGTGCGCCGTCGTCACGGCCATGCCCACCGGCAGGAAGGCGATCGTCGGTTGCACCATGGCCGCGAGCGCCGGCTCGCCGATCCAGCCCAGGCCGATGCTCGCCATCGTGATGCCGAGCTGGGTCGCGGCGATGAAGGGGTCCGGATTGGACACGGCGCGACGGACGGCGCGCGCGCCGCGATGGCCTTCCGCAATCATCTGGTCGATGCGGGTCTTGCGCACGGTGACGATCGAGAATTCAGCCGCGACGAAGAAGCCGTTGGCGAGCACCAGCGCCAGCACCGCCCCGAGCCGCCACAGTGCGGCGGCGAGCGTGAGATCCATGCTGAGATGCTACGCTTTTCTGTTGCTGAAGAAATGCGCGTCGACGAAGTTGTCGATGATGGCCTGGTTGGCGGGATCGACGATCTCGAACTGGATGCCCATGCCGACGCGGCGATCGCTCCACGCCACGCGACCCTCGGCGTCGATGTCCTTCTTCGACCCGGGCATGCGGAAACGCACCTTGATCTTGGCGTTGCCGTCGAGCGGGCTGGTCGTGCGGATGGCGATGCCGCCGTGGCTGAGGTTCAGCGTCAGCGCCGCGGCGATCGTGTTGCCGAAGCGGTACTGAATGGGAATGCCGAGCACGACCCTCGGGCTGCTGCGCCGGTTGAAGTTGTCGGGAAACAGATGCGGGGCCAGCGACGGCAGGATGTGCTGCACGGCGCTGTACTCGTTCACGTAGCCGGCGACGCCGAGCGCCGCGAGCTCGCGCACTTCATCCGCGCTCGCGATCGTGCCGCTGAAGATCAACACCGGCAGCCGGCCCTCGTCCAGTTTGCGGATCGACCGAATCAGGCTCACGCCAGGCGCGTGGGGCAGCCGCAGGTCGACGATGATCAGGTCGATGGTGTCGAGGTCGGCATGCACCCGCGCCAGCAGCTCCGCGGCGCTCTTCACCACGATCGCTTTGTGCCCCGCCTGCTCGATGGCCGTGCGGAAGCGATCGCGCACGAACGCGGTGTCGTCGGCGACGACGACGGTTTTCGTGCTGACCGAGGTACTCGCCATCGTAGGAGGTATCGGAACGGACCGTTGCGGACGTTACCCCGCGTTGCAGACTTGCGCAGGTTCTCGCTATACTCGCGATCATCCTGCCTCTGCGGGATTCTAAGTGATCGGAGACCCCAATGGCCACCTGCCCAGAATGCGATGCCGAAATCGAAGTCGACGAGTTCGATGTCGATAAGGGCGATCAGCTCAGCTGCCCTGAGTGTGGCTCGAACCTCGAAGTCATCGCCATGTCACCTCTCGAACTCGATGTAGCGCCCGATGACGACGAGGAGGACGACGACGACGACGAAGAAAAAGAAGACGGCGAAGACGAGGACGACGACGAGGAAGACGATGACGACAAGGATGATGTGGAAGAATGAGTGAGCCGGCCGCGAAAGAACAGGCCCTCTGCGATGCTCTGGCTTCCCTCGACTCGGTGATTGTCGCCTACAGTGGCGGCGTTGACAGCGCCTACCTCGCCTACATCGCCAGCCGCACGCTCGGCGACCGCAGCGTCGCGGTCACGGCCGACAGCCCCAGCTATCCGGAACGCCACCGCGCGCTTGCGATCCGGATCGCGAAGGATTTCGGCCTGCGTCACGAGATCATCAAGACCAGTGAACTCGACAACCCCGAGTACCGCGCCAACCCGTCCAATCGCTGCTATTTCTGCAAGCAGGAGCTGTACACGCACCTGTCGCGTATCGCCACTGCGCGCCACGCCATCGTCGTCGACGGCAACAACGCGGACGACCGCGGCGACTATCGCCCGGGCCGTCAGGCCGCGCGCGAGTTCGGCGTCCGAAGTCCGCTCGACGAAGTGAACCTGACGAAGGATGAGATCCGCGAGCTGTCGCACCGCGCCGGGCTGCCGACGTGGGACGAGCCCGCGTCCGCGTGCCTGTCGTCGCGCATTCCGTATCACACCGAAGTGACCGACGAGAAGCTGCGGACGATCGAACGCGCCGAGCAGGCCGTACGTGCGCTCGGATTCCGCGTCTTCCGCGTGCGCCATCACGACGATCTGGCGCGCGTGGAAATCGCGCGCGACGAGATGGCGCGCGCGCTCGAGCCCGACGTCCGCGCCGCGATCGTGCGCGACTTGAAGGCGGCCGGTTATCGCTTCGTCACGCTCGACCTGCAGGGCTACCGGATGGGCAGCCTGAATGAAGGGCTGTTCATGCGGCCAGCGTGACCCGCCTTCGCTCGCCCGCGACACCTGCGAGCTTCGGCGCGGCAGGCCCCCTCTGGCGGGCCGGACTCCTCGCCACGGTTTTTCTCGCCTTTCACCTCCCGTACCTCCCGGCCTCCCTCGAAGATCTCGACTCCATCAACTTCGCGATGGGCATCCGCGATTTCGACGTCGCGCATCACCAGCCGCATCCACCGGGGTATCCGGTCTTCATCCTGATCGCGAAAGCGATCCATGTGGTGGCGCCGCAGGAGGTGACGGTGCTCGCGCTGATGAGCGTGCTTGCGGGCGCGCTCGGCGTCGTGGCGATCGCCGCGCTCTACCGGCGGCTCGACGGCGCGGACATGGGGGCATGGTGGTCCGCGTCGGCGGTCGCGCTCGCGATGACGTCGCCGCTTTACTGGTTCACGGCCGCGCGGCCGCTCAGCGACGCGAGCGGGCTTGCCGCGGCCCTCGCCGTGCAGGCGATGACGCTCGGCGCAACCAGCGCGGCCGGATTGACCGTCGCGGCGTTCTGCGCGGGTCTCGCGGCGGGACTGCGGTCGCAGGTGGTCTGGTTGACGGCGCCGTTGCTGCTCTACAAAGTTCTCCACCACGGGGGACACAGTGGACACGGGGGTTCAAGCACAACCGGAGAGAATTGTTCCGCTGCGTCCCCAGTGTCCTCTGTGGTGGCGAGTTCCGTCTTGGCGAGTTTCGGCGCCTTCCTCGCCGGTATCCTCCTCTGGTTTGTTCCGCTGATCATCATCAGCGGTGGCCTCGCCGCGTATTGGCACGCGCTGTTCGACCAAGGCGCCGCCGATCTCGAGAACATCCAGATGCTGTGGACGATGCATCGCCCGCGCGAGTTGATGGATGCGCTGTATTACGCGTTCGTCGCGCCGTGGGCGACCTGGACCGTGGCCGCCATCGGCCTGACGTGCGCGTCGCTCGGTGCTCTCCGCATGTTTCGCCGGCGGCGTCGGGCGCTGATGATCCTGACGGTCGCGTTCGCGCCGTATCTCGCCTTCGATCTGCTGTTTCAGGAGACGTTCACCAGCCGCTACGCGCTGCCGCTGGTGATTCCGGTGGCATATCTCGCCGTCGATGGACTGCGGCTGCTGCCGTGGGATATGGGCCTGGCGGTCGCGGTCGCCGTCGCCATGTTCGATGCGCGCGTCGGCGGCACGTCGATCGCCGCGTATGCCCGCGCGAAAGCGCCGGTGTTCCGGATGCTGGACGACATGCGCCGCGTGGCGTCACAGGCTTCGGTCCCGCCCGTACTCGCGATGGATCGTCGCGAGTCGTCCGACATACGCGGGCCGCGCAAGTTTCTCGGCGACGCGATGCCGGCGGTCGCGGCATCGCTGCCAGCGCCACCGCAACACGAATGGCTCGAAGCGGTGAAGTACTGGAACGGCGGCGGCCGCGCACCGGTATGGTTCGTCGTCGATCCGCGGAGAGCGAGCATCGATCTGATCCAGCATGGCGAGCCGATCCGCTATCGGCGCGGTCTGCCGTACCCGGTGCTGATGAGCGGCGTGCGGCCGGACGACATGGACTGGTATCGCGTCGATCGCCCTGAGTGGTACGTGGGCGAAGGGTGGTCGCTGACGCCGGAAGCCGCGGGCGTCGCCATGGCGGACGGCCGCGATCTTTCGGCCGGGCCGATCCAGGGTTGGGCGAGCCGCGACGTACTCGGCGGCGTCCTGATGATTGGTGGTCGCAATCTGGAGCCGACGGCGCGTCCGCGCCTGACCGTCTCGTTTGCTGACGCCGTTCGGGACGATGTCGTGCTGCCGCCAGGACCGTTTCTCCGATTCATCAGCGTGCCGGCCGTCGACTCGAATCGGCCGACCGACGACTTCGGGATCGTGATCACGGCATCGCCAGCGGCGCGCGTGGCAATCGAGCAGTTCGATGCCTCGTCGACGCGCCCGGTCCTGGGATTCGGCGACGGCTGGCACGAGCAGGAGTACGACCCCACGACCGGTCGTCGCTGGCGGTGGCTGAGCGAGCAGGGCACGCTGCGCGTTCGAGTGCCGCTGAAGCGCCTATCTCGTGATCAGTTCGAGGCGCCGTACGTGGTCTTGCACATCGAGGGTGAATCACCGCTCACGTATTTCCCCCACGGCTCGATGCTGACCGTGCGGGCCGGGGCGCGAGTGCTGCTCCGCCGCCTGCTGGATGCGGATTTTTCGCTCGATCTGCCGTTCACCAATACCGGCCTCGATGACGATCCGGGGATTACGCTCGAGACCGACCAGGTGTTTTCGCCAGCCGATCGCAGCTGGCGCGGGAGCGCCGATCGACGGCATCTCGGATTGCGGATTTTCACCTGTGAGTTACGGACGGGTTCGTAGGCTTCCGCGCGAGACATAACAGCGAACTGCCGAACGGCGCGTCGAACCATCGGAGCCACAGGGCCTCGGCCTGCATGACCGCTGTCATGATCGCGTTGATCGGTTCCGGCGGCACCGTGATCTCCGCCTCCGCGTCCGCGTCGCTCTCCCTGCGAAGCCCGCGTCGCCGCTGGAGCAGGCGTGAGAGGGCCAGCGGCGCGAATAACGTCGCGTTCGTGTACGTCAGGCGCTCGATCACGAACCCAGCGCGCTCGAGCCGTTCGCGCAGGTCGCCTCGGGTGTAACGCCGGACTTCGCGGCTGAGCACTGAATGGTCGCCGCGCAGCACCGGCATCGCCGCGACGTTCACGATCGCACACCCGCCCGGCTTCAGCAACCGGTGCATCTCCGCGATGGCCGCGCGTTCGTCCTCCTCGTCGAGCGCATACAGGACGTCGAACGACGTGACGATGTCGAATGAGGCGGTGGGAAAGGGGACAGCCGTCACGCTCGCCCGCGCGAGGCGTCTTCGACCGGTCTCCAGGCCGATGCGCAGACCGACGTCGGTCAGATCAAAGCCGTACGCGCGCCCACACATGTCAAGGAGATCGACGTTGGCGCCGGTGCCGCATCCGCAGTCGAGCAGCCGAAGGTCCGGCCGGCTCGCGGCCGCGCGCTGGAGCACTGGCGTGACGAAGGCGCGGAAGCCGCGGAACCAGAAATGACGCGCTTCCGCTCGTGCGGTGGCGCGCAACAGGTGTTCCACACGTCGAATTGTATCGTTTTACCTCCAGCTCTTCATTGACAGCACCAAACCAACTTTGTAAGCTGCCACAACCGAGGAGTACATGATGATTGGCGTTCGCCGACTGGTATCCACAATTGCACTGAGCGCAGCTCTCGCTGTCGCGGCGGCCGGCTGCCACAAGAAAGTTCCCCAGGCGGCGCCTGCGCCACCGCCGCCGCCACCGCCGGCGGCGCCAATGACGCCTCCGCCACCACCGCCTCCACCGCCACCAGCGGCGGCGCCCGCGCCGCGTCCGCTGAGTGAGGAGGAAATCTTCTCCCGCAAGTCGGTCGATCAGCTCAACGCTGAGAAGCCGATGGACGACGTGTTCTTCGACCTCGATAAGTCAGAGGTCCGGGAAGATGCGAAGTCGGCGCTCCAGAAGGACGCGGACTGGATGAAGAAGTGGGGCAGCGTTCAGGTCACGCTGGAAGGCCACTGCGACTCGCGCGGCAGCGCGGAGTACAACCTCGGGCTCGGCTCGCGCCGCGCCACGGCGGTGAAAACCTATCTGGTCAACCTGGGCGTGCCTGCGGGCCGCGTGACGGTGGTCAGCAAGGGCAAGGAGCAGCCGTTCTGCAGCGATGCCAACGAAGGCTGCTGGCAGCAGAATCGCCGCGGACACTTCGTGATCACGGGTAAGTAACCTGTCAGATACAGGGCTGAGGGCTTAGGCTAACGGCTGATCGTTCAGCCCTGAGCCTTTAGCCCTTAGCCCTGCTTCCTCGCCGCCAGCGCCCGCATCAACACTTCTTCCTCGACGCGGTATTTGGCGATTTTCTTTCCCCCCACCATCAGCACCGGAATTTCCAGGCCGTAACGCGCCTCGAGGCCGGGGTCCGTCGAAATGTCGATCTCGTCAATCGTGACCCGCGCGGCGGCCGCGCGCGCGGCGCGCTGAACGACGGTTTTCATCTCATCGCACAAGTGACAGCCGGGCCGCGAATACAGCGTGAAAACGATCACGAGACGCGGCCGTCGACGCTGCATTCAGTGGCGATGCGCTCGGCGGCGGCGCGCGGATCCGCGGCAGCGATGATCGGCCGTCCCACGACGAGATAACTGGCGCCCGCCGCCAGCGCGCCGGCGGCGCTGAGCGTCCGGCTCTGGTCGCCTTTCGCATCGCCCGCGCCGCGAATGCCGGGCGTGACGATCGCGAACCGGGGACCGCACGCCCGCCGGATGATCGCGATCTCCTGCGGCGACGCGACCACCCCGTCCAGGCCGGCCGCTTCTGTCAGCGCGGCGAGGCGCTCGACCTGCGCCGTCACCGAACAGTTCAGGCCGATCTGGGTCAGCGCCCCCTGATCCAGGCTGGTCAGCATCGTCACCGCAATGACGAGGGGCGCGGGACGCGAGGCGCGCGCGGCTTCCTCATCGGCGGCGGCGCGCGCGGCGCGCATCATGGCGCTGCCGCCTGACGCATGCACGTTCACCATCCAGACGCCGAGCCGCGTCGCGGCGGTGATTGCGCCGGCGACGGTGTTGGGGATGTCGTGAAACTTCAGATCGAGGAACACGCGATCGCCGCGCGACGCCAGCTCTT